>JBOFKE010000326.1:0-9809 GCA_051657185.1 Bacteroidales bacterium
TTAGGATGTCCTTTTAACATTGTGTCCTTTGTTTAAAGATTATTAATTGATTAATTTGTTTAATGATTGAGTCCTGTACTAAAAATATGATATTAGTTTTTAAAGTACTTCCCGACCCAAATTTACACAAATTGTCATAATATGCAAGTTTTTGGACTTTATTATCCGATCTATTTGTGGAAAAATAGGATATTAATACAATTGTATTTACTCAATATGTCAAAAGTATCAGGATACTGATAGCGATATAACAGGAAATAAAAAAAAGAGGAAACACTTTCTTATAAAAGAAGTGTTTCCTCTAGCATTTAGATTTTGTGTGCTTTTTACACAAATTATTTCAATAGAGAAGCCGGACACAAATGTTCTTTCTCGATATCAAGGAAGTATTTGTATGTTCCTACTTTGATTTCAGCTGTGGCTGCATCATCACAAACGATAATACCTTTACGGTGCATTTGCAATGCGCTGATAGTCCACATTTGATTGATTGAACCCTCTACAGCGTGATAAAGAGCACGAGCTTTGTTATGACCATTAACGATAATCAATACTTCTTCTGCGTCAAGAACTGTTCCTACACCTACTGTAACGGCAGTTTTAGGTACTTTATTTACATCATTATCGAAGAAACGTGAGTTTGCGATAATTGTATCTGTCGTTAATGTTTTAACGCGAGTACGAGATGATAAAGAAGAACCTGGTTCGTTGAATGCAATATGACCATCAGGACCGATACCTCCAAGGAATAAATGGATACCGCCGTATGACTTGATTTTGTCTTCGTAGCGTTGGCATTCTGCATCAAGATCTTCAGCATTACCGTTAAGGATATTAACGTTTTCAGCCTGGATATCGATGTGATTGAAGAAGTTATTCCACATGAAAGAATGATAACTTTCAGGGTGTTCTTTAGGCAGGTTGCAATATTCGTCCATGTTGAAAGTTACAACATTTTTGAATGATACAACACCGTTTTTGTTCAATTCAATCAGTTTTTTGTACATACCAAGCGGAGATCCACCTGTAGGCAGTCCTAAAACAAACGGATTGTCATTTGTAGGGTTGAATGCTTTGATTTTAGCCGCAACATAATTAGCAGCCCATTCAGATACGTTTGCGTAATCCGGTTGAATAATTAATCTCATAACAAATTCTGTGTTTTAGTTTTTATGAATGTTTTAGCTTTTCAGCCATAGCTTTGCCTAATTCATAGCATTTAGCAATAATATCATCGTTGATACCTTGCTTCATTTCTACGGATGGCTCTACTACGTCCCATTTTAATTTTTCGCCAACGACAGCCAGATGTTTAACAGCTGCACCGGCCCAGGTAAAGCTACCGAAATAGCCATAAATGCGGTTTTTTAGATCGCGCGTCTGGATTTTGTCGATCAAAGATTTAACCTCAGGGAACAACTCGTTGCTGTAAGTAGGGCTACCGATGATTACTCCTTTATATCGGAACACATCGCTTAATACTTGTGAAGGGTCTGATTTAGACATGTTGTGCATAATCACCTTCTTAACGCCGTTGTTTACCAATGAATAAGCGATAGCTTCTGCCATTTCTTCGGTGTTGCCATACATACTGCCGTATGCAATAACTACTCCTTCTTCTCCTTCGTAGCGGCTAAGTTTGTCATAAATAGTTACAGCTTCGCTGATGTATTTTTTCCAAACGGGGCCATGAAGCGAACAGATCATGCTAAATTCATGCTGGCTTAATTTCTGTAAGATCTTTTGAACAGGAGAACCGTACTTGCCGACAATAGCAGCATAATAGCGGTACATCTCCGGCCAGTACTTATCACAATTCATGTCTTCGTCGATGATACCTCCGTCAAGTGTCCCGAAGCAACCAAAAGCATCGGCACTGAACAGTACATGTTCAGTTTCGTCGTAAGTCATCATTACCTCCGGCCAGTGAACCATCGGTGCGAAAACAAATGAAAGTTTGTGATAACCTAAATCCAATGTATCACCTTCTTTAACTTCGATCTCGTTGCCTGTAATTCCATAGAAACCTTCAATCATGCTAATCGTTTTGCTATTACCGATAATTTTCATGTCCGGATAGCGATTTTTTATGATGGCGATTGATGAAGAGTGATCTGGTTCCATGTGATTAACAACTAGATAATCTATGGTGCGACCATTTAATAAACTCTCGATTTTTTTTAGAAATACGTCAGCAAACCCAATTTCAACAGTGTCTACAAGTGCTACTTTCTCATCTAAAATCAGATAAGAATTATAGGATACACCGTGATTTAATGACCAAAGCTTTTCGAATTTATACGAAGAGCGATCATTTACACCGACATAATGAATATGCCCGGTTAGTTTTTTAGTTCCATACATGATGTGTCTAATTTAAGGGTATAGCGTTGCAAAATTAGTATATTCCGCTCTATTTATTGTAGTTTAATCCAAATATTTCAAACAATCAGCGTTCTGTTTTGTGAATTATTTGTGTGTAGTATTAATGTGTGTGAATAAAACGAGCGGTTTTTAGTTTTTGATTATCTTGTCAACCAATAAGATAAGTAAATTGAAGATGATGAAAATGAAAAATCTGACTAAAACTATATTAGTGAATAGTATTAATCCGGCTGTTACGGGAAATAGCGGAGATAATCCGTCTGCTGACTCTAAAGATTTGCAGCATCCGGTACGTCGTTTGATTAAGTCGCCTTGGGTTACGACTATCTTGGGGGTTATATATATTCTTTCGCCTATTGATTTGTTACCGGATATTCCTGTGGTTGGTTATTTGGATGATATCTTTATGGGGGTAATAATCGGATTAAATTGGGCGCAGGTCTCTACTGAACATTCCAATGCAATGCTTTCTTCCATTTTTAAATTGACCAAATGGGTAATGATTATCTTAGGTATTATCTTATTCTTATTACTCTCTATTTTCGGACTTTTGATTTTTAATTTATTCAACTAAGACATAAGCATAAAAAAGGCTATTCAGGAAGTTTTTGCTTCTGAATAGCCTTTTTTATGCTTGTATTACTTAATGACTATATCTGCATTTAATGTGAAATAGTACAATGAGTTTTCTTTTTCAACAAGACCGAATTTATGTTTATCCGGATTATCCGGCATTCTGAATCGGGCGTTTTCGAATAAGTAGTTCTCCAACTCCTCGCGATAAGCAGGTCCGAAGAAAGTAATCTTACCGTCTTTCTCAATAAATAATGGAATATTATCGCTCAGTTTCCCTTTCCACATTTTTGAAGGTTTAAACCCAAATACCAAAGCAATCAGATATTGTTTTACCTTGTATTCATAAAAATGATGCTTGTTGATCAGGTCATCATTGATTTTGAATGGGTTCATCGCTTTTACTTCCTCCAGAATATCTTTTAAAGAGATCAGCTCAGTTGTATAGAAGAGCTTCATCATTTCTGCAAATAATTTAGGGAAGTGTAAGTCTATTAATGATAAAGAGTTTTTGTAATATTTGTTCTCGGGATCACTAAATCTTAATTTACCGTACAAGCGAAAAATTTCAATCATACGAGCCATTACTGCATTCTCACCTGAAATTCCGTTTAGTTTTTTAGCGGTAGGGCCATTTAGTTTAAGATTCTGAATCTCATATTTTAAATTGCCGGCACGATGAGATGCCAGAATAGTGCATCCGCCATTGAATTTAGAGCGAATAACTAAATCGCGTTTACCCTCAACGGTTCTTACAGTAAATGCACTTTTATCTTCGCTATAAGAATAAAGGTCGGTTAAATGCATTCGATTTAAAAGTTCAGCAGCATAAGGTAATTCGGTTTCAGTTTCTGCATCTAAAACTTTTACATCATCAAAAATTTGTTTTGCTGCATTGGCAAACTCTTTAGCCGGGATACGATCAAATTCCTTACGCTCGAAAAAGCAAACAATGTTTCCCTCAGAAAATTGATAACGGATTGTTCCTTCAGCGTCGGTACGGAAAATGTCTAATATTTCACGATTGATTAATTTGCCTACACCCATTAAATAAAATAAGGCGTATATCTGCATCCAATCTTCTTTATTGCCGGTAAAATTCATTTTATTCTATAAATTTAGAGTTTCCTAATAGTAATCCGATATTCAGACCAAAATTGAAGTCTGATTTCGGTCTTGAATAATAATTTCCAAAGATAGAAATAGAACCGATAGGAGTATTGTAAACTACAGATAATTCTCCGAAATGATTAATGTTTTTAATTCCTTTTATTCGTTCTACATTATTATTAGCAGTCTGTTTGATGTTTACAAAAGGAACAAATGCATAATACTCAGTTCTTATCTGAAATTTATTGTTGATTAAATAAATAGGTTTCAATCCTCCCGCTACAAACGAAAGCGCTCTAAAGTTTTCGTTTAGTACGACTTTGCTATGTGGGGTGGGCGTGAAAGCCGGCGCTTGTAATAAAGTAGCATTATAGTTCTGATAAAGGGGTTTGTTTGAAATCACACCATGAGCCTGATAACCCAAACTAAAATGATTACTAATATTTACATAACGTTCAAAATCGCCTGAAAGTTGTAGCCAGCTATGGCTGCCTATAGTCTGAAAATGGGTTTCATTATTGAGCTTTTTATAGCGCTCTTTATCTAATGCGTATTGAGCGATGATTGTGAATTTGCTTCCTTTATCAGGAAACATATGTAAGTTTAGTGTATTTCTTTCAGCCTTAAATGATGAAATCCATGCTTTATAATTACTAATGCTGAAACCTTCTAATGCCGGTTGAATGTATTTGTCAGTCATTTCACCATAAGAAGTCGACAGTTCTATTTTACCGTTACGGAAAAACGGGATTCCTGCCCGAAGCTTTACGAAACTTTCTTTTTGAGTCGCGAAGGTCTGCATGTTCGGATCAAAAAATCTTTTCTCGTCTTCAAAGAATTTCTTTTGAGAAAATACGCCGATCAGTTTCAGATAAAATGGAAACTTACCGGGAAGCAATATACGTGAGGATGCTTCAAAACTATTATATTGATTTCCGATGTGAGCTTTTAAATCATAGTCAACCGAGAAATAACTTAAACTTTGATAATTGATACCTATAAAAGCCTCGTTTGAGTTCATCGAAGAAATCAATCCGCCGATACTGACCGAAAGAGCTTCCTTCATCGTTACCTTTAAATGTAATTCATACATTTTTTCTTCCGGATCATAGACTGTAAATGGTAATATTTGCGTAATCTTCCCGTCAGAAAGAAGCCCGAAATAATCTTTTTGAAAAGATTCAAAAGAAAATGTCTGATCTTCGTTTTTGCGGATTTGAGAGTTGATGTATTGCTGCTGAGCATAATCGACTCCTGTAATATGAACATTCTTGAATTTAAAATCGGGTAGTTCGGATTTATACATCATCCGGTCTAAATTAATAATATCCTTCGGTATGCGTCTTCCGACTCTTGATTTAATACTGTCAATATATTGAAGCCCCATCTTATATCCTACAGCATAAATCTCATCAGCTTTATCAAAGTCCATTAATCCATACTGGCTAACATGCGATCTGATATAAATTCCATCTTCTTCCGAAATCGAATAGTCTGTCTTTTGCATAATCATATTTTCCATCTGACCCATTAAATCGCGGGCAGAAGGTTTCGAAGGATTGCTTGTAACAGAGCTGCCAATGATAATGTCGGGATTGAAGTCATCTTTCATAACATCGACCGGGAAATTATTATATATCCCCCCATCGTACATTAAGTTCCCATCTATTTCGATCGGCGAAAAAACAAAAGGGAATGTCATGGATGCTCTGACTGCCTGACCTAAATCTCCTTTACGGGATATAAGTGCATTTTTGTGATATACATCGGAGGATATACACCGAAATGGAACAAACAGATTGTCAAAATCGTATTGAGCATGTCCTGAAGCTTGCGAGAATAATTTTAGAAATGCTAAATTCATTTGTACAGGATTGACCAAACTGGAAGGCAGGAAATATGCTTGAGTCCTTTTTGTAGAATCCTTTTTTATATCGATATTCAGCTGGACAAGCTCAGGAACAGGATCTTTTTTTAAGTAATACAGAACATCTTCTTCTTTTATAGTTCCGCTTTGCCAGAGTTTAAAGTCTTCCGATTTGACTAATGTCAGCATTTCCTCGGGAGAATATCCCATAGCATATAAGGCACCAACGATAGCCCCCATTGATGTGCCGGTAATGTAATCAATCGGGATTCCATTCTCTTCGAGTACCTTTATTAATCCTATGTGTGCAATACCTTTAGCACCACCACCACTTAAGACTAAGCCTACTCTTTGAGCCTGAGCTAAAGTGGATAAACAAATTAAAATGGTTAATATTCTGCTTCTCATTGTCTTTTGTATGCTAGCGATTTAAAAGTATATATGAAATTTCAGGTTTCGTGCCGATTCTCATAGGGTAAAATACATTTCCAATTCCGACATTCACCAATAATTTGGAGTTTGAAGCATCTTCGTATAACCCTCCCCAAAGAGGATATCGTATGGATGCAGGCGAATAGGTTTTATTGTTAAACTTGACAACACATTGCATAGCGTGTGTATGTCCCGATAATGTTAAATCAATATCCGATCGCTTGTTCATTACGTGTTGTCTCCAGAATTCAGGGTTGTGCGACATCAGTATAACGAAGTCTTCTGTTTGCGGATGTATTTTTTCGAAAGTTTTCTCAATGTCTCCAAATGCGTGGAACGGAGGTTCTCCCCAGTTCTCCATACCGGCAAGAATAATAGAGTCGTTGCCTCTTCTTATTCTGACTGATTCGTTGTCCAATAAAATCCAGTTCATCTGTTTAAAATACGACTTCAGATTTAATAGATCATTTTCCCGATCTTTATCAGAATTCCACTTATAATAATCAGAATAGTCATGATTTCCCATGACAGCATAAACACCATCTTGTGCTTTGAGCTGTTTCAGTATATGTAAATAGGGGTCTAGTTCTTTGGAGTGGTATGACACGATATCACCCGTAAAGAGAATTAGATCCGGTCTGAAATTATTTATTGAGTCAACAAGATTTTTAATGAAAACAGTGTCATTGTTGAAATTTCCTGTATGTAAATCTGAGAATTGAATGATTTTATAATCATTAAAAGACTCAGGGATTTGAGGCGATTGAATGTTATAGGTTAAAACTTTGGGAGTCATTGCTGTATGAAACTTCCCCCAAAACAGAGTTATAAATGCGGCAATACCTATGATTCGACCTAATCCTTGTATTATGCCGCTTGAATCTTTGATCAAGCGAGACAATAAGGAAAAGAGCATATAAATAAATTGCGGGATGTAAAATAAGATATAGTAATATATAAAATACACCATATGGCGATCAGGAGCCAAAAAGTTTTTGCCCTGTGACATGGCAATAATTGTTGCAGCAATTATAAATAGAAAAATAATGTTTATGAGAATATAGCTGCCACGGATAATCTTATTTCTTTTTTTTATTGTTGTAGTATAAATATATCCTGCAGTAATTCCATTAAAAACGATTAATAGGATTGCGATTGGAATGATTATTCTTAAAATCATAGTCGGGTTTGATGGGATTTATGATTAATAATTACCTTTACTGAAATTTTTGCGAAAATATAAAATATATAAGATATTCCTAAGTAAATATGGCAGAACATTTAAATGTTGATATGCTTTTATCAAAAGAAGAAAAATATAAGGCATTATTGCCTCAGATTGGGGCTTTAATAGAAAGCGAAACGGACTTGATAGCAAATATGGCAAATATTACGGCTGCTATAAAAGAAGTATTTGGCTTCTTCTGGATAGGGTTCTATCGTGTGGAGAATGATATCTTACTTTTAGGTCCTTTTCAGGGTCCGATTGCCTGTACACGGATAAAATACGGAAAAGGGGTCTGTGGTACAAGTTGGAGAGATAAAAAAACACTTGTTGTACCCGATGTAGAGTTGTTTCCGGGACATATTGCCTGTAGCTCACTCTCCCGCTCGGAGATAGTTGTTCCTGTTATAAGGAATAATGATGTCGTTGCTGTCCTTGATGTAGATAGTGATCGGATAAATGAATTTGATGAAATTGATTCATTCTACTTAAATGAAATATGTAATTTACTCAATCGTTAATCTAAAATTCTATTTCATTTTGTTGTGATAGCTAAGAATTAGACAATAATATTAAGTCTGATTGTTAAAATTTCAAATATAATTAAATAAGAGGCTATGCCTTTCTTTCAAAAAATAATAACTTCGGGCGATTTTTCAATTAGCTAAAATATGAAAAAGCAAATTCGTAATTGTTTAACACTCTTACTTGGGCTAAGCTTATGTACATCAATTTACGCAGCTGGTCCATTTAAAATAGTTATTGATCCGGGACATGGAGGTAAAGATCCGGGTGCAATAGGAAAAAAAACGCGTGAAAAGCATATAAATCTTGCTATAGCTTTGAAATTGGGTGATCAAATCAAGCAGAGGCATGATGATGTAAAAGTAATATATACGCGAAGTAACGATAAATCGGTTGGTTTACAAGACCGTGCAGATATAGCCAATAAAGCGAAAGCTGATTTGTTTATATCAATTCACACAAATGCAATTAAGGCTACTTCTGTAAAAGGGACAGAAACATATACTTTGGGTCTTAGGCGGTCGGATGAGAATCTGGAAGTAGTAAAAAGAGAGAACTCGGTAATTTTACTTGAGGATGATTACAAAGTAAAGTATCAGGGATTTGATCCTAATTCTGCAGAATCATATATTATGTTCGAATTAATTCAGGATAAACATATGGATCAAAGTATTCGTATGGCATCTTTGATCCAAAAACACTTTAAGGGACACTCCGGTCGCATAAACAGAGGGGTGCGTCAGGATGCATTTCTTGTTTTGCGGAATACGAGTATGCCAAGTGTACTGGTTGAAGTAGGATTTATATCGAATCCTGAAGAAGAAAGATATTTAATGACTGAATCAGGGCAAGAGAGTTTGGCAAGTGCTATCTATAAAGCTTTTGTAGAATTTAAATCCGAATTTGATAAACGAAACGGGACGTATGCGATCTCTGAGAAATCAGGAAGAGATAACGTGAATGATTCCAGAACTTCGATAGTTGTAGCTACTGAGGTGAAAGAAGAGGCGAATTCTTCGTCATCTGTTGCGAGTAATGCAAGAAATACAAATGCAACTACATCCAAAACTCCTTCTTCAAAGTCGGGGCGGGTTGTTTATAAAGTGCAGATAATGACACATCCTAAAAAACTAAGTGCAAACAGTAGTTTCTTTAAAGGGTTGAAAAATATAGATCATTATATCGAAAAGGGGCAATATAAATACACGGTTGGGGCTTCTTCCAGTCGTTCGGAAATGGAAAATTTAAGACGAAAAATAGCACCTAAATTTAAAGATGCTTTCGTTATAAAAACGGTCGATAATAAACGAATAAATTGATAAATATGAATTTTGTAAAGACAAAGGAATTTAAAATTGGAATCATAACTGCGGTATGCTTCTTTATTTTAATCTATGGACTAAATTATTTGAAAGGTGTTAATCTGTTTAAGCCATCTAATTATTATCTGATTGAGTATAAGAATGTCGAAGGATTAGAGATTTCAAGTCCTGTGAAGATTGATGGTTTTAAAGTAGGTTTAGTAACGAGTGTCGATTTTGATTATCAAACGAATAATAATGTAGTAGTTGAGGTAAGTCTGGATAAAAAGTTGCGCATCCCTCAGGGAAGTAAGATGATTTTGAAGCCAGGCTTGATGGGCGGAGCAGAATTAGATCTTAAACTGAATACTTATGTGTCAGAAAATCATGC
>JBOFKE010000327.1:0-9991 GCA_051657185.1 Bacteroidales bacterium
CCTGGTGTAGATTTAGTATTGGGGTCCAATCAGAAGTTAGATATACTGGAACATATCGATTCTCTTGAGAAAAAAGATAAGGGGACAATTCAAACAACAAAAACAAAAGATATCAGTCGCTTTGTTCCATCTTGTTCACAGGGAGACCGCACACGCTTCTTCTTGAAAGTTCAGGATGGATGTGATTATTATTGCTCCTATTGCACAATTCCTTTTGCTCGGGGTAAAAGCCGTAACGGTTCTGTATCAGACATCGTAAAACAAGCTCAGGATGTAGCAGCTCAAGGAGGAAAAGAAATTGTACTAACAGGAGTAAACATTGGTGATTTCGGAAAATCAACAGGTGAAACATTCTTTGATTTAGTTAAAACCCTGGATCAGGTTGAAGGAGTTGAACGCTACCGTATTTCCTCGATTGAACCCAACTTACTTACCGACGAGATCATCGATTACGTATCAACTTCCAAACGTTTTGCACCACACTTCCATATTCCGCTTCAATCAGGTTCTGATGAGGTATTGAAGATCATGCGCAGGAAATATGACACAGCTCTTTTTGCAGCTAAAGTTGCAAAGATCAAAGAAATTATGCCACACGCATTTATTGGTGTTGATGTTATCGTTGGGACACGTGGAGAAACACCTGAATTGTTTGAAGAAGCATATAACTTTATCAGCAATCTGGATATCAGCCAACTTCATGTTTTCTCCTATTCAGAACGTCCGGGTACTCAGGCGCTGAAAATAGAACACACCGTTGAGCCTAAAGAAAAACAAGAACGAAGTAAAAGACTACTGGATCTTTCAGATGAAAAATTAAGATCATTCTATAATCAATTTATCGGGACTGATCATAAGGTACTGTTTGAACATGCAAAAGAAGGTGAGCCTGTTTATGGTTTTACAGAGAATTATATCAAAGTAGAAGTCGGATATAACGCTGAACTTTGCAATAATATTGCTAACGTAACACTTGGTGAGTTTAATTCAGACAAAACCGCCTTATTGGTAAAATAGTACGGTCTTCTATTTTTTTATTTTGATTCTTAAATAAAATCAAACTACTTTTTTATCTTTGTGCAGATCTAAATATGGTTTATGGCGAAAGTATTTAATTATATACTTTCGGGGATCCTCAGAGTGCTTTCAATGCTTTCGTTTAAAACACTTTATATACTATCGGATATAATGAGCTTTTTCGCTTATCACATTATACGATACAGAAGAAAAGTGTTACGCGAGAATTTAACAAATGCCTTCCCCGAAAAAAGTATTAAGGAAATTATCAGTCTCGAGAAAAAGTTTTACAGACACTTATCCGATTCATTCTTTGAAGCAATTAAAGTTTTGGATATGGATAAGGCTGAAATTATGACACGAATGAAGTTTTTAAACTCTGAATTAGTAGATGAACATGTTCAAAATGGCAAATCTATTATTTTATGTCTCGGTCATTATGGTAATTGGGAATGGATTCCGTCTTTATACCTTTGGATCAAAGAAGATTGTTTTGGCGGACAGTTATACAGACCTTTAAAAAATAGTTTCTTCGATCAGTTTTATTTGGACATACGTCAAAAATGGGGAACAATCTGTATTCCTAAAAATGATATCCTACGAGAAATTCGCAATATCAAGGAAACGAAACGTCCTTTTTTGATTGGCTTCATGGCTGATCAGACTCCATCTAAAACGAATATTCATTATTGGACACAATTCTTAAATCAGGAAAGTGCCATCTTGATTGGACCGGAAAAAATTGCAGTTAAAGGGAATTACGCACTTTTGTATCTTGATGTCAAGCGCATATCAAGAGGTTATTATACGGGTGAGTATAAACTTATAACAGACAAACCTAAAGAGTCTGCTCCTTTTGAAATCACGGAAACGTATGTTCGTATGATGGAGGAAACTATATTACGCGATCCTGCCTTTTGGCTCTGGACACATAAAAGATGGAAGCACAAAAAATAATGAAAAAAGTTGCTATAATAATATTAAACTGGAACGGAAGAAAGTTATTGGAAGAATATCTTTCTTCTGTTCTTTTGCATACAGACAGTTCTCTTGCTGAGATATATGTTGCCGATAATGGCTCAACCGATGATTCTATTACTTTCCTACAAAAAACATATCCACATATACGTCTGATTCTTCTTCCCGAAAATTATGGCTTTGCTGAAGGATATAATAAAGCAATAAAAGAGATACAGGAAGAATATGTACTTTTACTGAACTCTGATGTAGAAGTAACTGCCGGCTGGCTTAATCCGCTTGTCTGTTATTTAGATGAAAATCCTCAGGCTGCTGCCTGCCAACCCAAAATCAGATCCTACAGACAGAAGCAGATGTTTGAACACGCTGGTGCTTCAGGAGGATTTATTGATCGTTGGGGATATCCATTTTGTCGTGGCCGTCTTTTTTATATTCTGGAAGAGGACTGTGGACAATATGATTCAATTATACCAGTCTTTTGGGCTACCGGAGCAGCTTTGCTTACTCGTACATCCATTTATAAAGAATCGGGAGGGCTGGATGCCAGCTTCTTTGCTCATATGGAGGAGATTGATTATTGTTGGCGGTTAAATGCACGCGGCTACGAAATAAGCGTTATACCGCAAAGTACCGTTTTCCATTTAGGAGCTGCTACTTTACAAAAAGAAAGCCCTCGCAAAACGTTTTTAAACTTCCGCAATAATCTTTTGATGCTTTATATGAACTTGCCGAAATGGCAATGTCGCAGAGTTTTGTTAGCCCGTTTCTTTCTGGATCTTATTGCTGCAACTAAAATGCTCTTTACAGGTGAACTCCATAACGCGAAAGCTGTTATACAAGCTATGGGTGACTTCTATGTTAGCAGACACAGATATCGATTAAAGAGAGAAGTTAATCTGAAATATACAGTGAATCGTCGCATAAAAACTCAATATAGAGGATCGATCGTAATCGATTTCTATTTGAAACAAATTAAAAAATTTAGTCAGTTATCATTTAAGCAGTCATGAAAATATTGTTTAACAAGCTTCTAAATTCACAGAACAGTATGTATAAGAATATTGCTAAATCGTTTCTCCGACTTATTACCAAGCGCAAAGAGGCATTAGCTACAGCTGTAGAATTACCTCCGAGAAAGTTTATGGAAGAGTTTCTATATCCTCTGATAGGAGTGTACGCTGTTATTTTGTTTATTGGTAAATACTTCGACTTAAACGAATTTAATGTACAGGAAATGCTCCGACATACGTTAGCGCAGATCACATCATTAATTCTTAGCTTTTATCTTATAGCTGTGGCGTTATGTTCTCTATCAAAAAAATATCTTGATACAGACATTCCTCTTCAGAAAATGCAAATATTCATCGGATATATACTTTCTGTGGATATCGTAGTAAATATTATCCTCGAATTTTCGTTACCTCAAATATTTTATGCACTTTCGCTTTATATGATTGTTCTCTTGTGGGAGGGTCCGGGAATCTTTCTTAATCTCAAAGATGAAAAGAAGATAACAATCGGCATTGCAACCATTGCTGTTTTTTATGTTCTGAAAACAGTCATAACTTCAATTATAAATAGACTTATTTTATAACTCATTATGCATAAGCAAAATCAGATAAATATTAAAAACAAAAGAGCTTCATTTGATTATGAACTCTTAGACCAATATATCGCAGGTATTGTTTTGACAGGAACGGAAATTAAATCTATTCGTTTAGGTAAAGCTAGTCTCGTAGATACTTTCTGTGTATTTGAAAATGATGAACTATGGATTAAAAATATGCATATCACTGAATATTTTTATGGAACATATAATAATCATGCCGCACGTAGAGATCGTAAACTTTTACTTACTAAAAAAGAGCTTGCTAAATTAAGAAGACAAACAAAGGAAACCGGTTTTACGATTGTCCCTACACGTCTTTTCATTAATGAAAAAGGGTTAGCTAAAGTTGTCATTTATACAGCTAAAGGTAAGAAAACTTACGATAAACGTGAATCGCTGAAAGAAAAAGACGATCGTCGTTATATGGATCGTGCGATGAAAAAATAGAGCTTTTAAAAGTTTATATAAAATGAAAATTATCATTGCTGGAGCTGGTGAAGTTGGTACTCACCTTGCAAAACTTCTTTCCCGAGAGGAACAAGACATTATTCTTATCGATTCGGATGAGAAAAAACTTCGTGTTTTTGATTCTAAGTTAAACATTATGACTAATGTCGGGAATCCTACTCGTATTGAAGTTTTGAAAGAGGCTGGTGTCAGAGGTTGTGACTTATTTATAGCTGTAACGCCTCACGAGAGTTTGAATATTACAGCTTGTATTCTGGCTGCAAACCTGGGAGCCCAAAAAACCGTTGCGAGAATTGAAAATCAGGAATACCTGATACCTAAAAATCGGGAATTTTTCTCGAATATCGGCGTCCATGAACTTATTTATCCAGAAATGCTTGCTACAGAGGAAATCCTGGCATCATTAAAACAAACATGGGTACGTCAACAATATGATTTCGGTAAAGGTGCGTTACGCATGCTTGGAATTAAAGTGCGAGCAAACGCTATGATGCTGGAGACTCCCCTTTTTGAGCTCACAAATATAAATTCTCATTTTCACCTGGTTGCTATCAAGCGTAATAGTGAAACTATTATTCCACGTGGTAGTGATGTTGTAA
The DNA here is from genome assembly GCA_051657185.1 of Bacteroidales bacterium. GTDB lineage: Bacteria > Bacteroidota > Bacteroidia > Bacteroidales > UBA7332 > UBA7332. Next base: position 4,672 of record JBOFKE010000327.1, read on the forward strand.
AAGCTGGTGACATTGTATATTTCATGCTTAGACCTGAACATGAAAATGATGTTAAGCAAGTATGCGGTAAAAGAGAATTGGATGTAAGAAAAATAATGATTGCCGGTGCAGGTAAAATCACAATTCTTACGACAAACAATGCACCTGATAAGATGAATATAAAAATCATCGAACCTGATCCCGAGAAAGCTCAGAAAATTGTTGAGAAAGTAGATAAAGCTATGATCATTCAAGGAGATCCACGAAATACCGAGCTCCTTAAAGAAGAGGGTATTAAAAATATTGATGCATATATAGCACTATCTGATAGCTCTGAAGAAAATATTCTTTCGTGTCTGACTGCCAAGAATTTTGGTATTAAAAAGACAGTAGCTGAAGTTGAAAATATTGATTATATTCAGATGGCAGAGAGTCTTGATATCGGAACAATCATCAATAAAAAACTAATTGCTGCGAGTCAAATCTATCGAATGTTACTGGAATCCAAAGCTGTCAATGTTAAATGCTTAACATTTGCAGATGCTGAAGTGATCGAAATGATTGCAAAAGAAAACTCTAAGGTTACCAAGAAAACCGTTAAAGAACTAAATCTGCCAAAAGGAATTACTTTAGGGGGCTTGGTACGTAACGGAAAAGGTATGCTTATTAACGGTGATACTCAGATTGAGCCCAATGATACAGTTATTGTCTTTTTCTTAGGAACAGCAATCCATAAAATGGATAAATATTTCAATTAAACCATTTATATCTAATGGTATGAGCCACATAAACACAAAATTAACTGCATACATATTAGGCTTGCTTCTCTTTGTAGAGGCAGGCTTTCTTTCTTTATCACTGCTTGTTTCTTTAATTTATCAGGAAAAGGATATCCTGGCGTTTATCTCTTCTATTCTAATAGCTATTATACTAGGAGGAATACTTGTTCTTTATGGTAGAAATTATGTAAAAGAAATGTCCAAAAGAGAAGGATTCCTCATTGTCACCTCATCATGGATAATTTTTTCACTTATAGGAAGTATTCCTTTTATGATTAGTGGAAGCATCCCCTCTTTTACAAATGCTTTTTTTGAAACTATATCAGGATTTACCGGCTGTGGTGCAAGTATACTTAACAATATTGAGGAGCTTCCCCACGGAATTTTGTTCTGGCGGAGTATTACACAATGGATAGGTGGTTTAGGGATGGTCGTTTTTACGATTGCACTCCTACCTCTGCTTAAAGTAACCGGTGCTGTTACATTGTATAACACCGAATCTCCGGGACTGACAAAAGAGAAAATGACTCCGGATGTCACCGGCACAGCCCGTCGTTTATGGGGGATCTATATTACATTGACATTGATTCTGATCGGATTGTTACTATTAGGTCCTATGAATCTGTTTGAGGCTGTTTGCCACAGTTTCACAGCTATGGGAACTGGTGGCTACTCTACTAAACAAGCTAGCATTGCCGCTTTTAACTCACCCTATACTGAGTATATCCTTACTCTTTTTTGTTTCATTGCCGGCATAAACTTCTCCTTATTATATGTTTTGTTTCATGGACGATTCAATAAGATATTTAAGGACGAAGAATTCAGATGGTATTTTTATTTTATCTTAGGCGCAACTGCTATTACGACTACAGCTCTTTTAATCTTTAATACTTATGATAATTTTGAAATAGCCTTTCGTAATGCATTGTTTCAGGTTGTAACAATTATGACTACCTGTGGATATGCTACTGCTGACTATGTTACATGGGGTAGTTATTTCTGCTTTATATCTGTACTTTTAATGCTGATCGGAGGGAGTGCAGGATCAACAAGTGGTGCTATTAAAGTTGTGCGAATCGTTGTCATGATAAAAAATGCCTTAAATGAATTTCGCAAACAACTACATCCAAGTGCTTTAGTTCCAGTCAAAATAAACAAGAATGTCATTGCAAATTCTTATGTTGTAAAAACTCTTGCTTTTATATTCGTTTATTTGACTGTTATTTCAATGGGCATAGGCATACTATGCTTTTGTGGTTCACCGATGGATGAATCTATCGGATCTGTTGTTTCATGTATTGGTGGTGTTGGTCCGGGATTAGGCCGGACAGGACCTGCGGGCAATTATGATTGTCTTGATCCTATTGCCAAATGGACTTTATCGCTATTAATGCTCATTGGCCGATTGGAACTTTTCACCGTATTAGTACTTTTTACTCCAAACTTCTGGAGAGACAAATAACCTTTTATATGCTGTCTTATGAGACAAAAACTAAATAAACTATACTTTAAAGACACATCCTTCGCTCAACTTATGCAGCGAAGGATTTTCAGCGTATTATTAATTGCCCGTAAATATGATGCATTTATGCTTGAGGATGATGGTCGTATTGAAGAATTAATTTTCTTTGAATACACATCTCTCAATCTTAGATACCCACCGCGTATTACGCAAGTTGTGAGTGAAGAAGAAGCTCTTAATGAATTATCCTCTATTCGATATGATCTGATTATAGCTATGCCTAGTGTCGAAAGCACCGAAGTTTTCGATACAGCGACACGCATTAAAGCTAAATATCCGAATATCCCAATTGTCGTATTGACACCTTTTTCGCGAGAAATATCGCTTCGCCTTGCGAATGCTAATCTTGAAGCAATTGATTATATATTCAGTTGGTTAGGTAATGCTGAACTTCTTTTAGCCATCATAAAACTAATTGAAGACAGAATGAATGCCGAGCATGATGCATTAGCTGTTGGCGCTCAGGTAATATTGGTAGTAGAAAACTCTATATATTTCTACTCCTCTATTTTACCAAACCTTTATAAGTTTATTCTTAAACAATCACAAATATTTTCGAAGGAGGCGCTAAATGAGCATGAAATGATGCTCAGAATGCGTGGCCGCCCTAAAATTGTTCTTGCCCGTAATTACGAAGAGGCAATGTATATCTATGAAAAATATAAGAATAATATATTAGGTATTGTATCTGACGTACGATTTAAACGAGAAGGAAAAACCGATCCGGAGGCAGGAATTAAATTTTGTGCTCATGTCAGAACACAAGATCCTTTTATGCCGATTATCATGCAATCATCTGAAGCTGGAAACAGAGCTAAGGCTATTGCTTTACAGGCAGATTTTCTGGATAAGACTTCGAAAAAATTTCCGGTCGATCTAAAACAAACGATATTATCGACTTTTGGATTCGGTGATTTCTTATTACAAGATCCGAATACAGGTGCTGTATTAATGAGAATAACCAACTTGAAAGAATTTCAGAATAATATTCTCAATTTTCCGGAAGACTCTTTCCGTTATCATGCCTCACGCAATCATTTCTCGAGATGGTTATATTCACGGGCAATGTTTCCACTTGCTGAATTCGTAAAAAAACACCGAACTTATCATTACTCTGACTTTCAAGCTGCCAAACAAGCTATTTTTGATGCAATTGTAGAATATCGACGCATGAAGAATCGAGGTGTTGTAGCTGTTTTCGAAAAAGACAGATACGATCGTTATTCTAATTTTGCACGAATTGGAGATGGCTCTTTAGGAGGAAAAGGCAGAGGTCTTGCATTTATAGATTCGATCATAAAAACGCACCCGGAACTGGAGGATTTTAAAGACACTACAGTTACGATCCCGAAAACAGTTGTTTTGTGTACAGATTATTTTGATGACTTTATGGAAAGTAACAATCTGTATTCAACTGCGCTTTCTGATATTACTGACGAAGAAATTCTGGACGTTTTCCTAAAAGCAGAATTGCCCGAATCATTACGAGAAGACTTTCTTACATTTCTGGCAGCAACAGACTCTCCTATTGCTGTTCGCTCTTCAAGTCTGTTGGAGGATTCTCATTATCAACCATTCGCTGGTGTGTATTCGACCTATATGGTGCCAAATCTGGATGATAAAGAATTAACTGTACAGATGCTTGAGTCTGCAGTTAAGTCTGTTTATGCATCCGTATTTTATAAAGAAAGTAAGGCTTATATGCTTGCCACGTCAAACCTGATTGATCAGGAAAAAATGGCAATTATACTTCAAGAAGTTGTTGGTTCTGCTTACGGGAACAGATACTACCCTACTCTGTCCGGTGTCGCCCGATCTCTCAATTTTTATCCTATAAACGATGAAAAAGCAACCGATGGGATAGCGAATATTGCTTTTGGTTTAGGTAAATATATTGTAGATGGAGGTATTTCACTACGATTTTCACCTAAGCATCCTCACAATATACTTCAATTAAGTGATTTAGATCTGGCTTTAAAAGAAACACAGACACGATTCTATGCATTATCACTTGAATGTATAAACAAGCCATTTGAGGTTGAGGACAGCTTTAATCTGTTAAAACCTCTTATAAGGGACGCTGTTAACGATGGATCTTTAAAAAATGTAGTCTCTACTTTTGATTTTAATGATCAGATCTTACGAGATGGATTACACGATGGCGGCCGTAAAGTTGTAACATTTGCGAACATACTCCAACATCATGTTTATCCGTTAGCTGAAATCCTGCAGGAAGTTCTTATCGTTGGCGAAGATGAAATGGCTACTCCTGTCGAAATTGAGTTTGCTGTAGACCTAAATAATCCTGATTACCCGGAAGGACTTTTCTATTGGCTACAGATCAGGCCTATTGTTGATAGCAATAAAGAAACAGAAGAAGTTAAAATTCTTCAGTCTCTGGATAATTTTTCGTCAGATGATTCGATCCTCATGTCCAATCATTCTCTGGGACATGGAGTTATCAATGATGTTGCCGATATTATATATGTGAAATCAAACGGTTTCAAGACTTCTAACAATATACGTGTAGTTACTGAAATAGATACCTTAAACCGGCAATTCATACAAGAAGGCAAAAATTACATTCTGGTCGGACCAGGGCGATGGGGATCCAGCGACTCAGCTTTAGGTATCCCTGTCAAGTGGTCACAAATATCAGGCGCTCGCATAATCGTAGAATGCGGATTAGAAAATTATCGGATTGAACCTAGCCAGGGAACACATTTTTTTCAAAACCTGACATCCTTCGGTGTCGGATACTTCACGATCAATCCATATCAGAACGATGGCTATTTCGCAGAGGAATATTTAGACTCTCTTCCTGCTACTTTTGAAAGTGATTTCATAAGACACGTCAGATTGAGCAGCCCGACGCATATTATTTTAAATGGCAAAAAAGGACTGGGTGTTGTATTAAAAAATAAGTCAACTGAAGAATAAGAACTGTAACAAAGAGGTATATCTTAATATTCAAATTTTGGCATTTCAATATAGATATTATCTTTGTGATATATTTTCTATTTATAAATCCCTATAATAA
>JBOFKE010000328.1:0-2170 GCA_051657185.1 Bacteroidales bacterium
AAAAAAAGAGAGAAGTATTCAATATCTGAATACTCCTCTCTTCGTGCTATACTCCGTTTGTTTGTATTAGTGCTTTTTCTCTTCGTGATCATGTCCGCCACAACATGCATCACCTTTTTTAGTAACTGTCGAAGGACAAATCTCTTTTACTTTGAATCCTAATTTATCCATAGCTCCGGCCAGTTTCGTTTTATCTGTTTTATCTTTACGATATTCAATCTTAACGGTTTGTGTAGGTATATCTGTCACAATATCTGTTACTCCTTTTTCAAAAGCAATATTCTTCATGATCTTGTCCTCACAGTCTTTACAGTGAAGTACTGTTTCAAAAAGAACGGTGTCTTTTTTACTTTCTTTCTTTTGTTTTGTTTGAGCCGATACATCTGCAATCGATACACAACATACGATTAACATGGCTAAGATTGATAAGATTCTTGTTTTCATAATAAAAAAAATATTTAGTTAGTAATCAATTAGTTCTTTGAAGGCAGATTCCAGCGAACACCCACATAGAATTTACGTCCGTGGATCGGACCATAAATCATTGTTGCATCAAAATCCGGTCCGAAAGGATCATTTGCGCCGATAATCGGATTCTTCTGTTTGAATCCTAATAAGTTCTCTCCTCCGGCATAAATTGACCAATTACGGAAATTACGTGTTACCTGAGCACTCATCATCGTAAATCCTTTAAAGTCTTTGTTCCATAAAGGATCTGTTTCTGAAGGAAGTGGCATTCTGCCCGGACCATTAAAGTTGACCGTATAGTCAAATTGCCATTTCTTTAAATTCGTTTGATAAGATGCAGTCAAAAGAGCACGATAACGACTTGTTAACGGCTTTTCACGAAGTACACCATCATAGTTCGTACGGGCATCTGTCCAGCGGAAAGCAGATGTTAACGTGAATCCTTTAAATACAGGATAGTTTGCTTCAATCTGAAAATTGGAAGAATAAGAACGTCCGTTCAATGCCTCAAAGTAAATGGCATGCGGGTCACGATCCATATTTACCACTACCTGTTTCTGGAAATCTGTATAGAACCATTCTCCTGTCAAAGTCAGCTCCTTACCGAACAAAGGAATATAGCCGGTCAACGTAATTCCGTAATTCCAGGCTTCATCCATAGGCAAGTCATTGCCGATATGCAAATTACGGATACGATTCGAAGCAAATAAATAGTTATTCTCTGCCAATACATTTACAGAACGATAGCCTTTTCCGGCTGAAGCTCTCAAATGTAATTGCTCAAGAATATTCCATTTCAGGTGCAAGCGTGGTGTCGCAAAAAAGCCATATTGGTTATGGTAATCTCCACGAATACCTGCCAAAACAACAAATTTATCATTCAGATTATACGTATATTCGGCGTAAGCACCCGTTACGTATTCATTTCTGTATTTTGCAAAGGCAATATTATTCTTTTGCGACTCGAAATAAGGGAGATCAGATTCCTGACGAAGCCCATCGTAATTAAAACTTACCCCTGTACTGATTTTATGTTTACGTGTAAATTCCGTTTCATACATTAAGTTTGCATAAGCGTTGTCCTGACGCAGATTATAGGTATTATAATCCCATGGAGTCGCTTGCAGATCCTTAGCCCCGTAATGCGATTTTTGTGAGTGAATAGATCCCGAAGCAATCAAAGCGACACTCATATTCTTTTCTTTATCGATGATATATCCGTTTTTTGTAAATATCTCACCGCGTTTTGTGTCAATCCCGATCTTATACAAAGGCATATCCGGCATTTCATTATCGCCATGTTTTATTTGTCCGTTTTCTCGCGTTTCGTTAATGAACTTGATTCCAAGCTGACTAATAAAATTATCCTTTTTATAATACCAGCGATTAAACAAGTTCAATTGTTCCAGTTTAGGCTGATCCAGAAACCCATCTTTATTTGCATCATGCGCAAATTTATCATTCGAATAATGGACAAATAATCCGGTTCCAAGATATTCATTCAGCATAACATTCCCGTCAACATTTCCCTCCATACGACCTGCGTCACTACCAAAAAGATTAACGGTCAACGGATCTGCTGTCTGCGGCTTTTTATATTCCACATTAATCTGTCCTGTTATAGCTTCATATCCGTTTTTCACCGAAGATGTTCCTTTGGAAACCTGAATACTTTCCATCCAGGGAGCAGGCACATAATCCA
>JBOFKE010000329.1:0-2753 GCA_051657185.1 Bacteroidales bacterium
ATCAAACTTTTCGGTACGGATCTTAACAAAATGTTCTCAATCGGTAATCAGATTAAAGGAGCTATCGAAAATGTAGAAGGAATAGCCGATCTGAATGTAGAACAACAGATCGAAAGACCACAGCTGAAAATTGAACCCAAGCGTGAAGTTCTTGCTAAATATGGCATTACACTCCCTGAATTTGCCGAAATCATAAACACAATGCTGGCGGGAGAAGTTGTTTCTCAAGTCTATGAAGGCAATAAATCCTTCGACCTGACTTTAAAAGTCAATGATGACAGTCGTGAAACAGCAGATAAAATCAAAAATCTGATTGTAGATGCTCAGGGCAGAAAGATTCCGTTAGGCAACATTGCCAATATCGTGTCTTCAATGGGTCCAAATACCATTAACCGGGAGAATGTAGCCCGTAAAATAGTTATATCAGCCAATGTTGCAGGTCGCGATTTATTAGGTGTCGTAAATGATATCAGAGATCAGATTAATGAGCAGGTCGAATTGCCGGAAGGTTATCATATCGAATACGGAGGTCAGTTCGAGAGTGAACAGGCTGCATCACGTACGTTGATGATCACTTCTGTTTTCTCCGTTTTCGCAATTTTTCTTTTACTGTTCAATCAGTTCAGAAGTGCGATACAATCTGCTGTTATTCTGTTGAATCTGCCTTTGGCTCTTATCGGAGGAGTGATAGCCATCAGTATTACCGGAGGCGTGATCAGCATCCCGGCTATTATCGGATTCATTTCACTGTTTGGTATCGCTACACGTAACGGAATGCTATTGATATCCCGCTACAATGATTTGCAGGCAGAGGGATTCTCCCCTACCGAAAGTGTCATACACGGATCTATAGACCGATTGAATCCGATTCTTATGACAGCACTCACAACGGGACTTGCATTAATTCCGCTGGCTATAGGTGGAGATTTACCGGGAAATGAAATTCAAAGCCCTATGGCGATTGTCATCTTGGGAGGATTGTTTACATCCACTCTTTTGAATGCATTCATCATCCCTGTCATGTATCTTCTTACAAATAAGAAAATCAAAAACGAAGTCATTATCAGTGACACAGACCAGGAGGCATAATTATGAAACATCTATTTATAAGTCTGTTCATTACTCTTTCGGCTATTGCACCGTTAAGTGCACAAAACAGCATGAACAGCGTGCTGGACAGTATAGAACAGAACAATACAACTTTGAAAGCTCTGCGGGAAACCGCAGAGGCTCAAAAGCTCGAAAACAAAACTGATATATATCTTTCCGATCCGGAGATCGGGTTCAACTACCTTTGGGGAAATCCCTCTTCCGTAGGTACCAGACAGGATATAAGTGTTAAACAAAACTTTGATTTCCCGACCATATCAGGTCTGAAAAGCAAAGTAGCCAACGAACAAAACCGATTAATTGAATGGCAATACAAATCGGACCGTATGAATATCCTGTTAGAAGCCAAGCAATATTATTTAGATCTGATTTATTACAACTCTTTGCTTAAAGAACTATCCGTTCGTAAAGAGCATGCGAAAACCATTGCTATCAGTCAGAAAGAACGCCTGGATCGCGGAGATGGCAATATACTTGAGCTCAACAATGTTCAATTAAATCTTTCGACTATTCAAGGTGAGATTACACGGATTGAAACCGAACGAAATACCGCTATATCCAATCTTATGCGATTGAACGGAGGAAAAGATATCGTAAGTACGGAATCGGAATTTCAGGCAATCGAGCTACCCGTTAACTTTGATAACTGGTACGAAACTGCCTCGTCAAAAAATCCGGTATTAGCCTATGTCAAGCAAGAAATAGAAGTTAGCAAAAAGCAGGTATCATTAAGTAAGTCAATGGGGCTACCGACGTTTTCGGCAGGCTATATGAGTGAAAATGTTGTCGGTCAAAGATATCAGGGAGTCTCGGTAGGAATATCCGTTCCCCTTTGGTCCAATAAAAATAAAGTGAAGCAAGCTAAAAGTGCCGTGCGCGCAGCAGAAAGTCGCCAGACGGATGTCAAACAGCAATTATACAGTCAATTACTGACTCTGTACAACAGAACATCCGGACTTAAAAATGTAGCAGATAATTATCGCGCAGCATTATCCAGTGCCAATAACAGTATCTTATTAAAAAAAGCATTAGATGCCGGTGAGATATCACTAGTGGATTACATCGTAGAAATCGGATTGTATTACAACACAATCAATCAGGCACTACAAGCCGAACTGGATTATCAGAAAGCATTTGCCGAACTTTCAGCCGCAGAATTATAGATATTCAACCAAAGACCCGGCAAAACTTATAGAATAAAAACATAAAGGACAAACTACCAACGGCGAATAAACAGCCCGTAGTTTGTCCTTTTATTTCTGAATTACTATCAACCTTATATACTTATCCGCATTTTAAAGTTAATCAGATCTAACTGATTGGCTCGTCTGAATTGTTCTTCAACAACCTGATAGCCGCGCTTTTCGAAAAACGGACGAGCTGTCAGACTAACTTCGGCCCGTATTTCGGTAATTCTATGACATCGGGCATAACATTCGATATCATCCAAAAGCATTGATGCAATACCTTGCCTCTGAAAATCTTTATGCACAAACATGGAGTACAGATAGCCATCGGGATTGATAGATGCAAATCCGGTTATTCCGGATTCTTGATTCAAAACAACAATAAAATAATAGGAACTGATCAAATTCGTCCATTTATCCATATTGTTTCCACACGATGCCCAATCCTCCACTTCC
>JBOFKE010000330.1:0-3044 GCA_051657185.1 Bacteroidales bacterium
GCGCAGCGATTCACCAACGCGTTCAAAGAATGATCGATATGAATGTGATAGTAGGATCCGGCTACTTTGTTAACCCTAAAGTCTTAGGCTATAAAACTTGTACTTATGTTGGTGTACGTCTTGAAAAAGGTTCTCTTTATAAAGATGTAGTACCCGAATTAAGCAAGATTCCAGAAGTGGTTGAATGCCACTTTACAACGGGTCCTTATACAATCATGGTGAAACTATATGCTAAAGACAATGAAGATCTGATGGATCTGATCAATGGCAAAATTCAGGAGATCAAAGGTGTTAAAGCTACTGAGACTCTTATCTCTCTTGATCAAAGTATCAAAAGAGAAGTTGTTATCCAGGATTAATACAAAATATAAAAAACTGCAAGAGGACCTGTTAGTTCTCTTGCAGTTTTTTTATGTAGGTCCGCGAATTAATCTGGTCTGTTTCCAATTGTTTTTTGAGCTCCTCCAATCCGTTCATCTTCTTTTCATCGCGAAGAAAGGTCAGCACTTCAATGTCCAGCCATTCGCCATAGATATCCTGGTCGAAATCAAACAGGTGAACCTCAACACTCAGTCCCCCTTCGGCATGTATTGTAGGCCTGTTCCCGATATTCATCATACCGAAATAGCATTCCCCGTCCACTTGTGTGCGTACGACATATACGCCATTCTTCGGAATAAGTTTATCCGGATTCTCCAATAGAAGATTAGCTGTCGGGAAATTAATCTTACGCCCGATCTGAAAACCTTCAACGACCAATCCGGTTAGGTGATAAGGATAAGACAAAGCCTGAGTAGCAGCCTCTATCTTCCCTTCTTTAAGCAGTCGGCGAATCAGTGAAGAGCTGACTGCCTGATCATTCATAATAAATACAGGCGCCTGTAATACTTCGATACCCAATTCCTCACCAATGCGGCGGTAGTCTTCGTAATCTTCAACCCGGTCTCTGCCGAAACGATGATCATAACCGACAAACAAGACTTCTACATTATATTCCTCTTTCAGAACTTTAAGCATAAAGTCTTTGGCTGTCAAGCGTGACAATTGCGGAGTAAAACGCAAGGCTATGCAGTAATCAATACCCGTAGAAATCAGATGCTCTACTTTTTCCTCGAATGTATTCAACAAGAGAGGATGATAGTTTGAATTGACCACCTTACGCGGATGTTCGTTAAACGTGAAAACAGCCGATTTAAGTCCTCGTTTGGCAGCTTCCTCTTTCAGCGACAAAAGAAGATGCTGATGTCCGAGATGGACACCATCAAAGAAACCGACTGTAGCAACCAATCCGGCTTTTTCCTCTATCTTCTTGTTATCAAGTAAAATCATTATTCTTCAAATAAATATGTAAAATCTTCTTCCGGTTCAGCTGTATATACATAAAATCCTAAATCTGAAGCAGCATCTGTGTTCAACGACGAGTCATCGATAAACAAAGTTTCTTCCGGATTAAGCTGACCTTGCTCGATCATCATCTCAAATATCTTTTTGTCTGGTTTAGCTATACCCATTTCAAAAGAAAGGAATAACCCATCGAAATAATCATCGATTGTTGTTCCGTTCTGTCCGAAATAATGAGGTGCTATGTGATCAAACATGATCTTGTTGGTATTGCTTAGCATATAGACATTGTAATCTTTTTTCAAGCGGCGAAGCAAATCTAACTTGTAAGCGGGCAAATCCAGAAGGAACTGCATCAATGCATGGTCCAGCTGTTTGTCTGTAACCTCTTGCTTTATTTCTTTACGGATTTCGTTACGAAACTCCTCGGGGCTGATTCTTCCCTCTTCTAAAAGAAGAAACAAACCTTCCTGACGATAATTCCCTAATAGGTTTTCAGCTTGCTCATAACCTAACGCTTTGTATGCATCAATACAACGTTGTCTGTTTAAGTTGATCAAGACGCCACCCAAATCAAATACAATATTCTTTATTCCTGCTAATTCCATAACTTGATATCGATATTAAATTCGAAACAAAGATAGAAATTATGTGGTTTATATCTTCGAATCTCTTTATGAGTTTCTTGCTCTTCTTGATGATCGAGTCAAAAAATAGATGATCAAGTCGAAAAAATCAGGTATAAGTCAATCAGATCAGGCTATTGCTGAATTTTCGCCCTTTAAATAAATTATTTCAAAGGCAATATAATCTTTTTCGCGGTCAGATTAATTCTTTTTCCGGTGCAAATAAAAATTGCGGTGTACGTCGCGCAAAATTGCGAAGTAGGTCGCACATAAGTGCGAAGTACACCGCATTTTTGTGCGACCTACAGTTAACAAATTAATACAGCTTCGAAATTTATTAATTACAGTCTGAAAAATATTAGTTCTCAGGTATTTATAATTACTTTCAGGTAGATAGATTTCAGATTGACCAATTAGAATAATATGTTATCAGAGAGTAGCAATTCATCATTGGCTGTTATTCGATTTTTTGGTGTCGATTGGATGCTGATTGGTGTTGATTGGGTGTCGATTCAATTATTGCAATCGACACCTTTATTGGATTAACTAATAAGGTATTAGCCGACTGGTGTCGATAGTGCTGATTGAAAACTAAACTCAGGGAGATATAAATGTAAATATGAGGATCTATTACACGAATATTTTATTAAAATTATAATAATTGAGTCGGGTAAATAATATAATATGCAAAAACCTTTGATTATTGAATGAATCCATTATTTTTGCGAAATCAGTTTATTAATAGCATAACTACTTAATAAAAGTGGTTTTATCGACAAATTTAGCGATATGGAAACAAAAAAGTTGCATTTTGAAACCTTGCAGGTACATGCAGGGTACGTGGAGGCTGATCCGACAACACACTCCAGAGCAGTACCGCTTTATCAGACGACTGCTTATACTTTTAATAACGCCGAACACGGAGCCAATCTTTTCGAATTGAAAGAATTTGGCAATATCTACACGCGTTTGCAAAATCCGACTACGGATGTGTTTGAACAACGAATGGCGGCGCTGGAAGGTGGTGTTGCTGCATTAGCAGTTGCTTCGGGACATAGTGCACAATTAATTGCATTG
>JBOFKE010000331.1:0-5635 GCA_051657185.1 Bacteroidales bacterium
TAATATGAACGTTACCATACTTTCTGAACTCTTCAAGTAACACAATATCATCAGATGAGCGGAATCCTAATAAGAAGTCAGGCGTGAAGCCTTTTTCGAATAAAACCTTACCTAAATAAAGCATCGGAGCTACTCCAACACCACCGCCAATAAGAATCAGTTTAGATGTTTGGATATCAGGCAGTCCAAATGAATTACCTAATGGGTAAATTATATTTAAACTATCACTTACTTTCAGTTGAGATAAAGCTTTAGTACCATCCCCTACTTTCTGAATAAGGAGCCAAAGTTCATTATTTTCAAAATCTATAAAATTTATAGAAATAGGCCTTCTTAAAAAGGTTGTTGGAGATTTATCAACTCGAATTTCAACAAATTGCCCAGCTTCTGCATAGGGTAACTCTTGTGAAGAATCGGACGGAGTTAGCTTAAGAAGAAAATAGTTATTTGATAACACTTGATTATCAATAACTATCATATCAAGTACGTTTTTCTTTATCATAAGAATAATATATTAACACTGCAAATATAGCTAGAATAAAGTTCTGAAACAATATTGAGGCATATTGCTTGCGTCAGAAATTAGTGGCTTTATCTGCTGGTGTAATCGTTTCGAATGTATTATCAGAATAAAATATCATGATTTTAGCAATCTTACGTTCCGAAGAAACAGCTCCGGGCGATGGTAGAACCGGAGATGAAAATAAAGATGTAGAAGTTGCTGGCTGCACTTTGCTTGCTATAGGTTCAATATTAACCTGATGAACTTCAGGAAAAAGCGATTGTGTTGTTCCTGATTCTACAGTATCAAGATAAATCTCACCTTTCCCAAAGAGCAACCAATCAGAACTTATACGAGGAAATGTCTGAAGAATCTTAGTAACTACATCAAGGCTGGGCTTATTACGACCTGATAATATGTGCGATAAAGCAGAACGATTTAAGCCAACAAGATCAGCAAATCTGGCAAGATTAAGATTCTCCTTATCTATTAGTGTTTCTATTCTTTCTTTCATGTCAATATAAATGAATAACTGGTTGATTTTGGTTACAAATGTATCGTTTTTTTGGAATTTACAAGCATGTTTACAAAAATAATTTATTAGACAAATGTAAATTTAGAATCACATTTGTAAACAGTGAATGTAAATTACATTTGTAACATAATGCGTCACAAATAGGATATTGCAATTGTAAACAATCACTAATGTGAATATAAGCGTATAACGCTATATATTGCTGAAAATAGTGTGCTTTAGCACTAATCTACGAGGGATTCAGATATATCTAAATATATAGTTTATATATAATAGTATAAGTAACTAATAATATGCAATATAATAGTGTGAATATAGTAATTTTAGCTATATAATACCTATATACGTATTGATACTAGATTGAACACATTTAATAATCTATATTATAGGTATAATTACAACATTATAATACGCTGGTAAATAGCAATATATGCATGTAGTTTTCAAAGGAGATTAGTGAATTGATTGGTTTTATATAATAATAACCTATACGTTACATATGTAACAAGACTGCAGTCGCGAAAGGGTTACATGTGTAGCATATTTACACGTTACATATGTAACAAAGATAAAGTTCTATAGATTTCTATGTTATTTTTGTTGCATCAAAATATTTTGCTTTAACTTTGCAGCGGAGCCTTGAGTTACACTCATATATTACAATTTTACAAATGGATAAATTATTTCAATTATATAGTCGACCTTTCTTTTTATTAGGTCAGTATATCGTCTTACTGTTACAAGTATTTACGATTCCGGATAAGTGGAAGATTTTCTTTAAACAGCTTATCAAAGAGATTTACAAACTTGGTGTTGATTCGTTGGGTATAGTGTGGATCATTTCTATTTTTATAGGTGCTGTAATGGCTATTCAGATCCAATTGAACCTCACCAATCCTATTATGCCTAAATATATTTTGGGACTTACGACCAGGGATACACTCCTTCTCGAATTCTCCTCTACTATTATGTGTATAATTTTAGCAGGTAAAGTTGGATCCAATATCGCATCTGAAATTGGAACTATGCGAATTACGGAACAGATTGATGCCCTTAATATCATGGGGGTTAATTCTGCTAATTATTTGATTCTACCCAAAGTTGTCGGGCTAATGATGTTTACACCAGTTTTGGTTGTTTTCAGTATGTTCTTTGGCATCATGGGCGGATATTGTATAGCTATATTTACTGATTTAGTCCCACTCAGTCAATGGGAATATGGTATTCAGAGTTATTTCAAGGAGTTTTATGTATGGTATTCAATTATCAAATCTGTAATTTTTGCATTTTTAATTAGTACAATTGCCTCCTATCATGGTTATTATGCCAAAGGAGGTGCTCTTGATGTAGGTAAAGCGAGCACAAAATCTGTTGTTGTGAGTAGTATCTATATATTACTCATGGATGTTGTTCTTACTAAATTATTATTACAATGATTGTTGTTGAAAATCTTATTAAGTCCTTTGATGGGAATGTCATATTAAAAGGTATAAATACAACCTTTGAAGCAGGAAAGACAAATTTAATTATTGGTAAGAGTGGTTCTGGCAAGACTGTTCTGCTGAAATGTCTGGTAGGTCTTCATAAACCGGATTCAGGTCATATCTATTATAATGATCGTGATATTGTTTCGATGAAGACTAAAGAATTGAAACATATCCGGACGGAGATCGGAATGCTATTTCAGGGTTCAGCACTTTTTGATTCAATGACCGTTTTGGAGAATGTATCCTTTCCTCTCCAGATGTTTACGGATTTTTCCAAAGCTGAGATATATAAGCGGGCCATGTTCTGTCTGGAACGTGTAAACTTATTGCATGCGACAGAGCGCTATCCTTCAGAGATTAGTGGTGGTATGCAAAAGCGTGTAGCAATTGCTCGTGCTATAGCATTAAATCCGAAATATCTTTTTTGCGATGAACCAAACTCAGGATTAGATCCCCAAACTTCAATTTTGATAGATGAGCTAATTCATGATATTACATCTGAGTACAACATAACAACTGTTATTAACACGCATGATATGAATTCTGTGATGGGTATTGGTGATAATATTACATTTATCAATCAAGGCGAAGTTGCCTGGGTAGGAAACAAAGATAAAATCTTGACAACAAACAACAAAGTCTTGAATGACTTTGTGTTTGCATCAAATTTATTTCAAAAAGTAAAAGAAGCAGCTATAAATGATAGCCCTGAGGAGGCGTAACTCGTATATCTGCACCCCACATTAATTTATTTCGTAGGGTATTATAGAATGAATAGCCTTTCTTTTTTAGTAATAAGGTTTTTCTTCTTGATTTCTTGATCATAAGTTCTGTAGTCAGATCGAACACTTCCGACCGTCCATCGATGGCGGCAAGATAATGGCGGCATCTCCCCTGCATTTTCAAAACGATTTTGCTATCCGAAGATATCACCAACGGCCTGACACTTAGACTATGAGAAGCTACAGGTGCTATGATCAGGCTATTTGAGTCCGGTATCATGATTGGTCCTCCTACACTCATCGAATACGCTGTTGATCCTGTAGGCGTTGCTATAATCAGACCATCGGCTTGATAGGCATTTACATATTCTCCATCAATCCAGCAATGAATTGTTATCATCGATGAATTATCCTGTTTCAGGATAGCTATTTCATTCAAAGCATACGGATTTGAGTCAAACTCAGAAGTTGAAGTCAGATGAATCAGGCTCCGTTCATCTATTTCAATATTGTTTGACTGAATAGCTTCCATCATATCCCGGATTTCATCAATCGGACAATCGGCCAAGAATCCCAATCTGCCGACGTTTATACCCAGTATCGGTATATTATATTCTGCGGTTCTCTCTACTACCCGTAAGAGTGTACCGTCGCCTCCAATACTGAAAATATAATCCGCATTTACATCTCCATTTTTCGAGATGACCTCAATTTCCGACAAGTCTATCCCCTGGATTTCTTGTAAGAATTGATAATAATCTTGTTCCATCGAAATACAGCAGTTGTATTCATTCATGATATTGAGAAGGTCAATATAAGCCTCTCTTTCTTGTTCTGCATAGGTATTTCCAAAAATCGCTATTTTCATAATTGCGCTTTTATATATTCTACTTAATAGAAGCTATATCTCAACAAGTTTGCGATATAGCTTCTATTTGCTTTCTGTTAATTTATTCCGATATGATTATATTTAGCTTCATAGCCGAATTCCTCAAATTCTTTCGGTAGATATACTTCATCAGGATTATTTATATCATTAATCAGTTCATCCATTTCACCGGCAAGTTCAATGTGGACAAGTTCTTTTTCATAAATCTCCTTGATCAGATCAATTAGCTCCACTCCTTTTACTTCAATTAATAAAGCAAAAACTGCGTTGATTTCAGAGACATAGCGTTTCGGATCTTCTTTAGAATACACAATGTAATAATTTAATAAATACTTACACCACTCTAAAATCACAGCTCTTTTTTCCGGATGTTTTGCATATGCGATATTCAAACCTATTACAATTGCTGTCTTAGCCCAGTTATTATTCACATCTTGTTTCATAAATACAGCTAAGTCATTCATATTCTTTTCGGATGCCATAACAATATTCCCAATATAGATATATGATTCTATATCACCGAAATAATAGTCCTGAAACTCAAAATCCTGAGAGAGTATATAGAGCATATCCTTCACATTAGATCTTAGCTCTAAATATTCAATTAGCATGAGCACATGTAGTAATGTATATGCACTACAAGCTGATACCCATAAACTATCCCCTGAATTCATTGCACTTTTAGCACGTGCAACCTCATACAATGTTATTTTATGTATATCTTCACAAAGCGTTTCTTTATCAAATTCAGACACTTCAGCTAAAAACTCATTAGAAAAACCAGATCTGTTTTCTCTATCAAATAAATTATATAATAATGCATTGCTTAATGAAAGATCATTATGTAGATTTTTCAAATCATAATGGCTTACATTTTTATCAGGAGACTCTTTTACTATATAATCAAAATCATTTCCGGCATGTTTCTGAAGTATCGGTAACAGTTTTTTTAATTCAGCGAAAGTTTCAACAGCCAGAAATGGTTTACCATTTTTTCCAAATTCAAATTCCATTAAAGGAATCTCGTCCGTATCTTCCTCCAGGATATATTTTGATATACGATATTCAGAATGTGGTTGAAAACCATAATCATTTGCATATTCTTCGATACCTAAAATCAAATTGTGCATTACTACGTAATCAGCAGGTACCAGATTGATATTAGAGAATCTCTGTTTAAGTTCCTTATAAGAATCGGCCGTAATATTAAAAAAGACACTTGTGTTTGTTATTCCTAGTAAATACAAGTCTAGAAAATACACTCCCAGAGTTATATTTCCGCTTTTATGTTCACGTGCGATTATCACAGTTGCATAGCCTAGAGTTTCCCAATCATCATTAACCAATACTTCATGAACAGGAAGCGTGCGAGCACGTTTTATAATATATTTTTCGGGAGTTAAATTCGAATTTGCCATATGATTGATTTTTTATAATTTTCGAACTTCAAAGATATATATTTCATTTAGCATTATCTTTTTTTTTATTAATTATCTTAGT
>JBOFKE010000332.1:0-8994 GCA_051657185.1 Bacteroidales bacterium
TCATTTAAATAGTGTGATTAGAAATAAAAAGTTCGATGCTGCAAAATTACAGGTAAACTTTTAAGTCCCCAAATAATTGAAGCAATTAATGCTAATGCCCATATAATGAATAAAATCCATTTTACGTATTTATTCATTGGGGGCCATTTGAACGAACGCTGAATCACAATATAGCAAAGTACCAGTAGCGGTAGCGTAATAATTATTAATGATGACGTAACTAAATATGGCATTGTTGTCCAAATCCCGAAAAATGGTCCTGTCATGCCGGAAGGCGTAAGTACGGAAAATATCTCTGTTGCATTTGTAAGCAATGCAATAAGCATGATCAGAAGAGGAATGATAATGAATACACCCAAGCAGCCAAAACATCCGCCCAATAAAGCGACCACTACTTTTACTGTACCTTTCAGTACTCCGGTAAAAACATCTTTGAGATTAGAAAAAAAGCTTCTTGATTTAGGCGAATTAACCAATTCTTTTGCCTGTGTGCTTATTTTCTCTGTGTTGTCCTTAATATAAGAAGATATATTATCAATGTTCGGATCTACACCTTTCATTTCAAGTTTCTGGGCTACACTGTCTGCAGGTGGAATGATAATCCACATGATCAGATAGACGAAAATAAAGGAAAGAGAGGTAGGGGGCGTAATAAACATAAAGAAGAAAATCAGGATCATGATCAGACGTAATACTGATGCTTCTATATTCAGATATGCTGCAAGACCGGAAGCAACCCCTCCGATAATGGCATTGTCCTTATCCCGGTATAATCTTTTTTTGATACGTGTAGGCTCTACGCTTATTTTGGGTTCATTGTTCTCGGCGTTTTGGTCATTGAAGTGTTCTGAATCCTCTTCGAATAGACCATAATCAGATGGTTGCCCCAGCATAGATATAATTTCTTCGACGTTTGTAGTAGTGATAACCTGCAGGCCATAACGCATACGTTCGCTGAAAAGCTCACTGATACGAGCTTCGACATCACCTATTATTTCGGCTCCGTCAGTTTCGGTAGCGAAATAACTTTTTAATTCATCCAGATATTTCTGAAGAATTTCATAAGCATCTTCATCAATATGGAAGACGGTGTTATTTAGGTTTATTGTCAATGTCTTTTTCATTGTAATATAGTACGTGTAGTTAATTAGTCATTATTGTTATGAATAGATCGGAGATGTTCGATCGCACCGCTAATTTCATTCCAGGAGTTTTCCAGTTCGCATAATATGGCTTGCCCTTTTTCGGTAAGTTCATAATATTTCCGGGGAGGTCCTTGGGTTGATTCAACCCAATTATAAGAAAGCATTTCGGCATTCTTCAAGCGTGTCAGCAACGGATAAAGTGTGCCCTCAACGACAATTAGCCGGGCATCTTTTAATTGCTGAATAATATCGGAAACGTAGGCTGGCTCTCTACTTATAATTAATAGAATGCAATATTCCAACATACCCTTCCGCATCTGTGACTTGACATTCTCAATGTTCATTCGTATTCAATTTTCGGATTTATGCTTAGATCAGAGTTCTCTATTCGTAAAAGAATCCCCGTATCAAGTGCGTATTTCTGCTGTTACTGCTGCAAATGTATAGGAAAATAAGTACTATGCAATACAAACTACTTTATTTTGATTGGTTTTAACCTTATTTAAGAGTGAAGTAGGTATGCAGGAACAGTAAAATACCCATTTTTAGGTATTGTCAGGAGGGAGAAAGGAGCATACTTTTGCAGTGTTCTTCTATTGATTTTATCAATGTTGTCATTTAGCATTTAATTTGTTTAGTCTCGTTTAGGACTTCGGAGCGTAAAAGCCATTCGTTCCGAAGTTTTAACAGGCTGATAGACAACGAAACATCTCCTTATTCTGTTAGATAATAAAATAGAATTAACAAACAAAATAACGAAAAAATGAAGAAACAATTAGCATATAAGCCACAAGACAAAATGAGTGATCTGATTTGCGATAACTATCAATTGCTATCTATATTGACTCGGTTCGGTATCCCGTTTGGTTTTGGTGACAAAAGCATAAAAGAGGTCTGTGAAACACATGCAGTAGATACAGAGACTTTTTTGTGTATTGCAAATTTTTTAATCAATGATCAGATATTTGAATATCCATCCGAATTAAAGCTTTCGATTCGGTCATTTATAGATTTCCTTAAAAATGCACATTCCTATTATAAAGATTATCGATATCCGGGTATCCGATCGAAACTGGATGAAGTTTTGAGGGGAGTAGATGAATCTCTTTCCGCATTGGTTTTGCGCTTTTATGATCAATATGTTTTGGAAGTTATGAAACATATGTCTTATGAGGAGCGGGTAGTATTTAGTTATGTTGATGGTTTGCTGGTAGGTGTTAAATCACAGAATTATAATATTGAAAAATTCAGTGAAAGACATAATGAAATAGATTCTAAAATGACGGATCTCAAAAATATGCTTATAAAGTATATTCCGATTTCGTCAAATGGGAATATACTCAACGATGTTTTATATGATCTCTTTATTTGTGAGATGGATCTTGATATGCATACACGAATAGAGGATTATCTGTTTGTGCCGGCGATTTATAAACTTGAAAAGGAGCTTGAAATGTATGAGAAATAGTGTAAGTCAGTATAAAATAATAATTACAGAAACATCTTTGATCATTCGTTTAGGCGTTACGCAATCGCTTAGAAGATTTTTACCCGGAAAAACTCAATTGATTGAGATTGCAAACTATGATTTATTGAATGAATCATTGCGTTTGTATCAGCCGGATATCGTAATTATAAACCCAACACTTATCGGTGCAGTCGAATTACAACGGATCCGGTCTGAGGTGAAAAGTAAGGTGAAGGTAATCGCTTTATTATACAATGTTCTTGATCCCGAAAGTCTGAAAAGTTATGATGAGACAATAACCATTTATGATGATCTCGATAAACTGAAACTGAAAATAGAACGCTTACTTCAGATCGGTATGGAAGATGAAACGACTAATGAAGAGGTGCAGCAACTGAGTCATCGTGAAAAAGAAATTATAGTATGTGTTGTAAAAGGTATGTCTAACAAGGAGATCGCAGATGAGTTGTCTATTTCGGCGCATACCGTTATCACACATCGAAAAAACATAACGCGCAAATTGCAAATAAACAGTACGGCAGGTTTGACTATTTATGCAATCGTAAATAAACTGGTAACCTTAGAAGAGGTCAATATTAGCTAAACCCAAAACAAAAGACAAATTGAATTGTTTCTTTTATAAAAACAACTCAATATGTCTGATGTAAAACCAAGAACGATATTAGGTCATTTAATGGTATTATCTACCATTATTATCTATAGTTTTAATACGAATTTCATGAAAACTCTTCTACCCGAATGGATTGATCCATTTGGGTTAGTTGTTTTACGTACAGGTGGTAGTTTTGTTTGTTTCTGGCTGATCAGTTTCTTTATTCGTGACAAAGTGAAAGCTACACGAAAAGAGATATTAATGATGTTATTGGGTGGAGCAATCGGAATGGGACTGAATATGCTGTTTTATATAAAGGGAGTTGCAATGACTGGTCCTGTAGATGCATTTATCATTCGAACATTTCAACCTACTATAGTTTTCGGACTTTCAATTATTTTCTTGCATAAAGTATTCAAAGTTTCTCAGTTGGGTGGTATCTTTATCGGGCTTTTGGGCGCTATTTATGTATCATTATCTACACCACTTGAAGGACATCAGATTGACTCATTCTGGGGTGATGTACTTATTTTCTTATCTTCGGTAGCTTACGCTTTTTTTCTTGTATTGATTAAACCAATAACTTCTCATATTAATCCGTTTACTGTAATGAAATGGATGTCTCTGGGTGCTATAATCGTTACCCTGCCTTTTGGTCTTAAAGATGCAGTTGAAGCTCCCGTGTTTCATCAGGCATTTGAATGGGCTGTCTGGGGCAAACTCTTATTTACTGTATTTGTTTCAACGATAGTAGCTTATTTGCTAGCTGTAAGAGCGTTGCATTATATTTCGGCTTTTGCGGATAGCTTATATATTTATTTATTACCGGTATTGGGTACAATTGTTGCTATATGTATGAAGACTGATGTTTTCTCCTGGCATGACCCGATAGGGCTGGTAATGATTCTGTGTGGATTTTATATAATCAATAAGGATTCGTTTAAATCCTTTTTCTCAAATAAAAAAACTAACCTAAACAATTAAATCATGAGTAATTTCAATGTTCTTTTGCATATGGCAAAAAATGAAGAGTGGGATCATGTGATGAGTATGATTGCAAACTTGAAGGCATCACCCGAAGGAGAATGGAATATTGTCGTAATGATTACGGGTTCAGCATCACTCTCTTGTCTGAATTATTCCAAATTGGATGATTTGAAAGCAGCGATAGATAAGTATTCGGAAAGAAACGTACATTTTAAAGTGTGCTGCAAGAATTTGTTGAAATATGGTATTGCACAAGAATGGATTTACCCGAAAATCCAGATAACAAATGATGCTGCAGTTGTTGAAATTGCACGTTTGCTTGATGAAGGTTATAAATACATTAAGCTTTAAAGATTAAAAAAAAGAGGCTGTCTAACAATAAAAAGTTAGATAGCCTCTTCTGTATTTTAGTAAGTCAGCATTTCAGGAGTGATACTCTGAAATTTTTCAGCCGAAGGAGCTTTAAACATAAAACCTACAGGAGACCAGTTATTTGGCCATCCATCTTTGATATAATTGTTAAATACCAGTTTGTAAGCATGTTTACCTTTAGCTAAACCGATTTGTGCTTTCGATTTATTATGGCGACTTAGTTTTTCGTTCTCGATAACCAATTGTCCATCGATCCAAAGTTGATCCATATCAGTTGTCAATGTATAAATTCCATCTTCAGGGAATTCTACATATCCTTCATAGATCACTAAGCTAGGTTCATTCATATTTGTTTTAGGCGCATTTGAATCCTTACCTGTAAATGCCTTAGCGATTGTAGGTTCTCCAAATTGAGCATTTTCGATAGCTTTATTGGATGTATATAGTCCCGGAGCTACACGAACTACCGTTCCTTCACCTACGTTGAATCCAGCAGGGACATTGATATTCAGATTCTCTTTTGGAGTTACTGCCGGTAATAATTCTTTTTGCTCAGCTTTAACTGTACGGGATTTGCTCATTTTTCCTGTAGGAAGCAATGTCGCAATTTTAATATCCGTATTAGCTGAAACAACGATCGGAGATTCGTAAACCTGAGATTTCGCTGTTGGTTCAGAACCGTCAGTTGTATAAACCATTGGTAAATTTCGCGTGTTTTTGAAATTCACAGAAACCGTATCACCTGTGAAAACAACATTTGATGTAACGGTTCCTTCCGGCATTGGGATATGGTAGTTAACATCATAAGCATCCATTCTGGCATAGGCATTGTTGATTCTCTTAGCAAATGAATTCCAGTCTTTCTTAGAATCAGGAGACCATGTAGCCTCTGCAACTGCAATAATTCTAGGATAAATCATATAATCCATTTGAGCCTCGTTCAAACAATATTCTGTCCACATGTTTGCCTGAGCACCTAAAATATACTTATGCTTATCAGCAGGTAGATTTTTAGGAATCGGATTGTAGCTATAAGTTTTTTCCAATGGAGCATAACCACCAATTGACGTAGGCTCTACTTCTGCAGCACCTTGTAAGTGGTCAATGTATAATCCGCCTGATCCCGGAGTCATAATTACTTCGTGATCTGCATTAGCAGCAGCGATACCACCTTCTTCACCTCTCCAGCTCATAACGATTGCTCCGGGAGCCAAACCACCTTCAAGGATTTCATCCCATCCGATCATTTTTTTACCAAGAGAAGATAAGTGTTTTTCTGCACGTGTTACTGCGTAGCTTTGTAGTTGTTCCTCAACACTGTGTCCGTCTTTTGGTTTTATACCTAATTTTTTAGCAAGAGCCTGACATTTCGGACAATCTTTCCAACGAACTTTCGGACACTCATCACCACCGATATGGAAGTATTGAGATGGGAATAATCCAGCTACTTCAGTCAGAACGTTTTCTAAGAATGTGAAAGTTTCCTCATTACCTACACAATATACATCTTCTTCAACTCCCCAAATAATACGAGGTTGTTCAAAAGGACCCCCTTTACATGAATATTCAGGATAAGCGATTAAAGCAGCCAAGGCATGTCCCGGAAGTTCAATTTCAGGAATAACATCGATAAATCTTTCCGATGCATAAGCTACCACTTCTTTAATTTGCTCCTGAGTATAGAAGAACGGACCATATTTCTGACCATCTCCTTCGATACGATGTGAACCCATTTC
The DNA here is from genome assembly GCA_051657185.1 of Bacteroidales bacterium. GTDB lineage: Bacteria > Bacteroidota > Bacteroidia > Bacteroidales > UBA7332 > UBA7332. Next base: position 6,322 of record JBOFKE010000332.1, read on the forward strand.
AGTAAGCTTAGGATATTGTTTGATTTCAATACGCCAAGCCTGATCTTCTGTCAAGTGCCAGTGGAAGCGGTTCATTTTGAACATTGCTAAAATATCCAACTGTTTTTTGATATAATCGACACTGGCAAAATGACGACAAACGTCTAGCATTAATCCTCTATATTTGAATGCAGGTTCATCCTTTACATTAACAGATGGGATTTCCCAATCAATTCCTTTAACCAGAGTTTTGCTTTCAATTTCTGCCGGAAGTAACTGAAGTAATGTTTGAATACCATAGAATGCTCCTTGTGGCGTTCTGGATTCGATAATAACACCATCTTTGTCTGATTTCAACAAATAACCTTCATGACCAACCGGTACACGGGGATTAAGTAAAATCGAAATTGAATTGCTACCTTCTGTTTCAGTTACTTCTAAATCATAACCTGTTGATGTTTTGATTTTTGATGCTAAAAAGGCAGCAGGTTGTACTAAATCAGGAGAACTGACAACAATTTTAGTACTCTTGTTTAGTGTGAATTTTGTCAACGAATCTGTTACCGACAATTCCAACGGTACAGGAATAACATTTATGCCCTCATTGTAGCTGCGCACTTGACTCTCTTGTTTACAGCTGACTGTTAAAGATGTAACTGCTAAAGCAGCTACGACCATTTTCATTTTCTTCATTAGCCTTCTTTTAAGTTTAATAATCCATGTTGATGTTTCTCGTAGATTTAGAAAAGGTTGAACTGTAATTAAATAATATACATTTAAAGTACGAATAAAACTAAATTAATCTACATCTGCAATTTTTTTATTTATTTTTAATTGAATAGTCTATTTGTTTATATGCAGCTTTTTGTCCGAAAGTTTAAAGATTTCTGAATTCTTTGAACAACGCTGCCCTCTAAGCTGTTTTGGTAATAGAATTTTTAAAATGATTGTGTCATGAAAAAGAAAACTGCTACCGTTACATATGATGTAAACGGAAAAAGATTTGATATTGTAATGGATGTTACCGGAGTGCCTGAAGAAAAAGAAGCAAAACATATTGCTATGGAATCTTTAGCAAAACATGCAATTAAAGAAGATATGGATAATCAAGGTCTGGAAGGGCATCATAAATTAATTGCTATTACAGAAAATTTTTGATAATTTGCCTGTTTGAGAATAAGCTGAGAAGCGAGATTAAGTCTAGATTTATGAGACTTAATCTCGCTTTTTATATAGAAATACTTATTGTTAAATTATGTTATAAGATTAATGGTGGTTTCCAAAATTAAATAGAATAGCTATCTTGCAAACATTATTAAAAAAACACATAATTAACCTATGGATAACAAAGTGATCGTAAGCTTACTTATAGGTGCTTTTGTAGTTGTTTCTTGTGGCGATAAAGATGAAAAGAAAAACGATGAAGGAGTTGAAACAGCATTAGTAGCAGAGCCTAATCAAGTAAATGTAAGTATACTAAGGAAGACGAATTTTAAACATGAATTAATCAGTAATGGGAAAGTTGTTGCCGCTAATTCTGCCGATTTATATTTTGAGTCTGCTGAACCAGTCCGAAAGATAAATGTCAAAAACGGGGATCATGTCAAAAAAGGTGATGTGATAGCAATATTAGATAGGTTTAAGCTTCAGAATCGTCTGAAGCAAGCAAAAGATGAGCATGAAAGATCTTATCTGGAGTTGCAGGATGTATTGATTGGACAGGGTTATAGTCCGGACGATACAATACGAGTTCCAAAATCCATACTTAATTTAGCGAAAATCAAGAGTGGATACGATCGTTCTAAAATCCAATATAATTTGGCTAAGCATGAGTTTGATAATGCAACCTTGATAGCCCCGTTTGATGGACAGGTAGCGAATTTATTTGTAAAAGAAATGAATCAGCCTAAAGCAGGTGAGGCTTTTTGCCGAATAATCGGCTCTAAAGGTTTGGAGATTGATTTTCAGGTTCTCGAAAGCGAATTACCTCTTTTGCGAAAAGGAAACAAAGTCGGAATAGTTCCTTATGCGTATAATGATAAAGAAGTTCAGGGCATAGTTTCCGAAGTTAACCCATTGGTTGATGCAGCAGGAATGGTGAAGGTTAAGGCTGCAGTCGAAAATAATGCAGATCTTTTTGAGGGGATGAATGTAAAAGTAAAAGTACAACGAGCTGTAGGGGAAGCTTTAGTCGTACCGAAAGAAGCGATTGTTCTTCGTTCAGGGCGAAAAGTATTGTTTCGCCTGACTAAAAATAAAGCTTATTGGGTCTACGTAGATACAGAATTAGAGAATAGTGACTCTTACACTTTAATCGAGAATAAAGATATCGCAGAAGGCGATACTATTGTTGTCTCAGGTACGCTTAATTTAGCTCATGAATCACCAGTCCTTGTAAAAGAAATACTATGATTAAATTCTTATTGAAAAGACCAATTGCTGTGATAATGGCTTTTTTAGCATTTACGATTATTGGCTTAATAACCTATTTTACAATACCTGTTTCTCTCTTACCGGATATAGCAATACCTGAAATCACAGTACAGATAAGTGGAAATCAAACCTCTGCACGGGAATTGGAGAATACACTGGTAAGACCGATTCGCAATCAGCTTCTTCAAGTAGGAAGATTGCGTGATATCAGCAGTGAAACAAGAGACGGATCTGCAATTGTCAGGTTGAAATTTGATTTTG
>JBOFKE010000333.1:0-7037 GCA_051657185.1 Bacteroidales bacterium
TTAGAGTTGCTTGAATATAAAGAAAGCCGGATTCAATATTTGATTGATAACGGAATAATCCGGGATAATGGTGATTTTCTGGAACTGGAAGACGTATATCTGAAATTTTTTGAGGATGTACTCGAAGTAAATGAAGAGATTAATATCTCTTTTGTTCAGGACTTCATTGACAGACTTAACGAAAACATAGATTACTATCTCAAGGAGAATAACGAAAACAGAAGATATAATTATTACCGAGAGGTCAAAAGATGTTTGAAAAATATAGCATTGGCAACGGTACGCAATGTAGTTGATCTGAAACGGAATCTGGATATAACATATAAAACAGAACCTAACTACCAGATCAAAAAAGCTAAACTTCATCGGCTTGACGAAAAGCGGAATAACATTGTACTACTCATCCGCAAAAGCGAAGAACTGATCAATTCGAAACAAACAACTTTCTTCCGCGTGGCAATGGACGTGCAAATGCAAAATGTAGTAACGGATGTAAAACTTCAGCTTAATGACTCTTACCACAATTTGATTGAGGTAGAGAAGCAGGTTATTCACTACCTCAATCTGATTGATTATCAAAATCGTATACTTGAGAAAGTACGGAAACTAAAATTCCTCAAGGATCAGTACATTCTGGAGGAAAATACCGATATCCGCGAACGTCTTTCACAGAAAAATCCTTTATGGATGGAGCCCCAGACTAACTATCGTATCAAGCTTTCAGTCAATAATATGCGGGAATCTGACGATGCTCTGGCTGCAATTCTGCGAGTGAGTTATAAAAATAAGACCCGAAAGATGGATAAAGCAAATGTAGCCTCCCCAATTCCGGATACTTTTCTTGCAGATCAGTCTAAGGTAACGCAGGAAGTGAATTTGCGCGAAATATATAACTCCTTTATGGCTTCGGGATACCATCTGTTTTATTTCGTAATGCACTTTGCATACCGTAAAGAAGTTACACTTGAGGAGAAGTTGGTTTATTTCTGCCAGCTGGTTTCTTTATACGCCGATCAACTTCGTATCACCGATCAATACGAATGTTTCGAACATATTGAGTATCCATTAGTTTATGCAAAATAAGAATCTATGATAAAATATACGGAAGATATTTTCAACCTGCTAAGCAAAGGTGGGTTTATCTCTGCAAACAGCGTATCAGTGCAAACAAAGCGGTTATATGATGTCATCGAAGATGATTTCGAAAGTTATTATGAATACTATTCCGGAATAGGGTTCTTCCTGGAAGCAGGAAACGGATATTATTACTTTACGCGCAAAGAGGCGAAAGTTGATCTGGAGCGAAAGCTGGAATCTACGCTTAAATGGATTGACTATCTTAACTTCCTGAAAACTTACAACTCTGCTTTCGGATCGGGATTCACGTTTCGGACAGCCGATATACAGGTTGAGATTGGTTGTAATATTGATTTGAAAGAAAAAGTATCAAAACTGTTTAGCGAAAAGAAAAAGCATTCGGAGGTTATAGATCAATTGATCAAAGAGCTTAAGAATATGGGCTTTATCGAAGAGGAGAATGAACTGGACGGGACGTGGAAAGTGCTGACCGCCTTTCACTATATTGAAGAGTTAATTGATTGTATAACCATATCGGAGGAGTTTGAAAATGAGATATCTGAATAGAATTATTTTTATTAACAGTGCGCATATTCCGCTTGCTGAAATTAAACTCGACGGGAATGTGCATTTTATAGGCACGCAGGGTGTTGGTAAAAGTACACTCTTGCGGGCAATTTTGTTTTTCTACAATGCCGATAAGCAAAAATTGGGTATACCAAAGGAAAAAAGCTCTTTCGACAGTTACTATTTTCCTTATTCCAATTCATATATAGTATATGAAGTGATACGCGAGAATGGAGCTTTTTGTGTTGTCGCAGCCAAATCGCAAGGACGGGTTTTCTTCCGCTTCATTGATTCTCCGTTTAACCGCAACTGGTTTCTGGATGAGAAAAATGCGGTTTACAGCGATTGGAACCGGATCAAAGAACGGATTGATAAATCTGTTTCTGTTTCTTCACAGGTGACAAGTTACGAAATGTATCGTGATATCATTTTCGGAAATAATCGCCGTCATGACTTCGTCCCGTTTCGTAAATACGCAATCGTAGAGAGTGCCAAGTACCAGAATATTCCCCGAACCATTCAAAACGTATTCCTGAATACTAAGCTGGATGCTGATTTTATAAAAGATACGATCATCCGGTCTATGAACGATGATGATGTTGCCATTGACCTGGATTTCTATCGCAACCAGATCAAATCATTCGAACAGGAATATAAAGACGTTATGCTTTGGTTCGATAAGAACTCCAAAGGAGAAATTGTCATCCGCAAACAGGGCGAGAAAGTAATTAATACTTACCGCGACCTGCTCTATACACAGCAAGAAATTATACATGGCCGTGAAGAATTAAACTATGCCGGCAGAGTCGCTGAGGAAGAGATGCCTCTTCTTCAGGATAAAATTGTAAAGAAGTCGGAAGAGTCAGCTCTCACGAGTAAGAGCATCAATGAGCTTGATGATAAAAACAGGAAAGAGCGCGATGAGCTAACACGCCAGTTAGGTGTTATTCAGGATTTCCTGAAAAGGGTACGTGAGAAACAGCAACACTACGAGCGGATCAGGATAAACGAGATCATAGCACGTGTCAGTCAGGAAGATAAACTTCTGGCACAGAAAAAGCAACTGGAGGAGCTGAAGCAAGGTTTAATGTCTGCATTTAATGACGTAGAACAAAAATACAAGTTGCTTTTTGACAACCTAGAATCTGACTTCAATCGCTTTAAAGCAGTTTGCGACAATCAGATTCTGGAAAAGAAGCAAGAAACCTTCATCCGGAAAGAAAAAATAAACAATGATCAGAGAGCACAAGAGGAAGAAATACGGCTTTCCTTTGAAAGCATACTGAATACGCTAAGCGAAAGATTAACCCAAATACGGGTCGCACAGGAAGCTGAAAAACAAAAACTTTCAACTCTGAATCTTGAAGATCCATTCCGTAAGGAGAAAGAAGCTTGTAATAAGGATGTTGAGCAACTGGATCGACGGATGTTTGATCTGAAAATTGAATTTGAAGGAATTAAGACGAAAATTACATCTCTACGACAAGAGTTCGGCCAAAAGCAGAAAGAACTCGAATGGGAGTACAAAGATAAAATGGATCTTATCCGGAAAGAACGAACTGAGTTCAGATCTCATCTTGACCGTGTTAGTAACCTGATTTTGAGACGGACGGGATCATTCTGCGAGTGGCTGGATAAAAATAAATCAGGCTGGAAAGATACAATCGGTAAAATTGCGGAAGAAGAAAGTATATTATATAGCTGTGAACTAAGCCCTGCTATTTTGAACGATTCTGACTCTTTCTTTGGTATAAAGCTCAATCTCTCAAATATTGAGCGCAATATTCGTACACCTGAAGATCTGGAGATAGAAAGAACGAATCTTCAGGCGAGTGTAAATACTTGTACAAAGCGTCTTGAGCAGCTAGATAACGAAAAGAGTGCAAGGCTTTCAGACCTTGAAAAGAAATATAACTCGAAAATACGGGATTTAAATAATGATTTGCATCAGAAAGAAGCAGAACAGGGTCAAATACCTCAAAAGATAAAATTTTTGCAAGCGGAACTCTCTTCCATCAAAACACAAGAGAATGACTGGAGAGAAAGTCGGAAGAGTGAAATTAAAAATCGTCAAAACGAACTTGCTCATCAAAAGATTGCGGCTGAAAATGAAATGATATCCTGCACAGATGAACGTGAAAGGAAAATCAACACTTGCCGGAAGAATAATAAAGAGTTAATTCGCGATGTTGAACAGAAATTCAAAGCCTTTGAAGCGCAATTGTTCCTCGAAATCGAAACTGCTAAACAGAAATGCGAAAAGGAGAAAGAGAAAATAGCAGGATTAAAACAGAATGAACTTGCAGGAAAAGGGGCAGATGTAGCAACTATCAGCCAGTACGAGAGCGAAATCGAAACAATCGCTAAGGAGATGGATTATATTAAAAATAACCGTTCTCAGGTGTTTGATTACGAAAAGGATAAGCGGGAATTACTCAATAATGAAGTTCCGAAACGGGAAGAAGAAAAGCTGATCAAACGGAAAAGAGAAGATGTTGATCTGAAATATTCGGAAAAAAGAAGTAAACTATCATCTAAATTAAACGAACTTAGGAATATACTTTCTGAAACAAAAAATGAATTGGAGAATATTGAGTCTGGTTTGAAAGAGAAAAAAGAATTTCTTTCAAATGATACTTTTTGTCCTTCGGGAAGCGAAATTTTCAGAGAGCGCATATCAAGAAAAAATTGTCAGTTTATTCTGAATGAATTAAAGAAACTGATTTTATCAACGATGAGCAAGATCGAGGAATTTAAAAGATCTGTAATCTCATTTAAAGGTAACTTTTCAGGAAAGAATACATTCAATTTTAAGTTGGAATTGATTTCTGATACCGACTTTTATGACTTTGCTTCCAATCTTTGCGAGTTTATCGAAAACGATAAAATATCGGAGTATCAGAAACGAATCAGCGAACGCTATATTGATATTATCCGCCGTATATCCAAAGAGGTCGGTGATCTCACTCAGCACGAAAGCGAGATCATTAAAACGATTAAAGAAATTAATGATGATTTCAATAAGCGGAATTTTGCGGGTGTCATTAAAGAAATTGCGCTACAAGCAGACAGCAGTAAAGATAAAGTCGTTCAATTACTGCTGGAAATGAAACAGTTCAATGATGAAAATCAATATAATATGGGAGAAATGGATCTTTTCTCTCAGGATGATTCCTCGCGCGAAAAAATAAATAACAAAGCCGTAGGTTATCTGCTTGCCTTTATGAAGCATTTGATGGATGATCCAACCCGGAGAACTATCGCTTTATCCGATACGTTTCAGCTTAAATTCCGTGTGAAGGAAAATGACAACGACACGGGTTGGGTTGAAAAGATTGCCAATGTAGGTTCGGAAGGAACCGATATTCTGGTTAAAGCCATGGTTAATATTATGCTTATCAATGTGTTTAAGGAGAAAGCTTCGCGCAAATTCGGCGAATTCCGTATTCATTGTATGATGGATGAAATCGGAAAACTTCACCCAAACAACGTGAAGGGGATTCTGGAGTTTGCAAATAGCCGGAATATTCTTTTGATTAACAGTTCACCGACTACGTTTAACGCTGCAGATTATCGCTATACTTACTTATTGAGTAAAGACGGACAATCTAATACACAGGTCGTTCCTCTTTTAACAAACACGCTTCGATGAATGATACTAAAATAACATTTACACTGGCTTTGGCCAAAAAGATTCTGGATATGCTTAATGGCATATCCGTCCCTTCTAGCAGCTTTTCTTCGGGGCTGGCAAAAGTCATGCTGGCAGAAGGTCTGATCACGGTTATAACCAGAGGTAGCCGGAAAAGTTACCGGATAAATCATCCGAATGCATGTCGTTCATTCTTAAAACAACATTATACGTCCTCATTGGAGCTTGAAGATTGGATTGAGCTGAAAATCAGAGAGGCAGATGTGAGCAGAGCCGAACTTGTTAATGCGGGAGCACACTCTAAAATTTTTATGCGACGAGGTTTCCGAGGCTTTCTTGTTAATTGCTACGAGACGGTCGAAGCACGCTTGAATGGAAATATGTTTAATTTAGCTCCAATACAGGGGACTTCTTTATTTATCGAAGATTACGAGGAGTTATGGGTACCCGAAGATGTAGTAATCGTAGGGATAGAAAACGGAGAAAACTTTCAACAAATCCGGAAACAGAAATATCTGTTTGATCCCATGAAAGTACTTTTTGTATCCCGCTATCCACAATCTTCAGATCTGGTCGACTGGCTAAAAAGAATACCAAACCGGTATATCCATTTCGGTGATTTTGATCTTGCTGGAATTCATATCTATGAAGATGAATTCTATGCTTATCTGGGTGAGAGGGCTTCATTCTTTATGCCTTCCGATATTGAAGACCGATTAAAAATCGGCAGTACAGAATTATACGATAAGCAGTATCTGAAATATAAAGACAGAACAATGAAAGATAAGCGTCTGCTTGCACTGGCCGATCTTATTCATCGCTATCGTCGAGGTTACGAACAAGAGGGATATATTAGATAGTTACTATGTTCTCTGCATGCATAAGAATTTTTATCCGATCATTTCGTTGAAGTCAACGAAATGATCGGATACTCGAAATTAGCGATTCCCAGAAGCTAATTTGAAATTAGAAACAACAATCTGATAAATAAAATAATTACCTTGTCGCAGTCTATTTTAATCTTATAATCTTTAATGAGAATCATAATGAAAAAACTGATCGGAGGAATCGCTTTCCTTCTGGCTATGCAGCTGAATGCACAAAATCAGGTATGGAATCCTGACAATGGAGATGGGACATTTACGAATCCCATTATGTGGGGCGATTGGCCGGATCCCGATATAATAAGAGTTGGTGATGATTTTTATATGGTTTCCACAAGTATGCACTATGTCCCCGGTTGTCCGATTGTCAAATCAAAAGACCTTATTAACTGGGAGCTGGCAGGATATGCAGTCGAATCTTTTGATGAAGATCCGAAGTATAATCTTGAGGGAGGTAATTTGTATCTCAATGGTTCCTGGGCTGCTACGATTCGTCACCATAACAATAAGTTCTACGTAGGCTTTTGTACCCCTTATGGATGGGGTAGGGAAACGGGGCATTACTCAATGTGTATCGCAGACAAAGTTGAAGGACCCTGGGAAAGGGTTCAGTTCCCCGAATATCTGTATGATCCCGGATTACTTTTTGATGATGATGGAAAAATATATGTGGTACATGGACAACATCATCTTTATGTAACTGAATTAGCCCCGGATGGTCGTTCTGTGAAAGGAGGAAACAAGCTGATCTGGGATAAAGGTATTTTAAATCCGAATACTCAGCAAGGACAAGCCGGCATGGAGGGATCGCATGTCTATAAAATCAACGGCATGTATTATATCCTCTGTCCTGCGGG
>JBOFKE010000334.1:0-3799 GCA_051657185.1 Bacteroidales bacterium
CGAGGGAACACGACAACACGATTTTGTTCGGTGCGACCATAGAAATCATCTCTGGATCTTTTAGAAACACCTTCAACTAAAACCTCATAAGTTTTACCAATAGTTTTCTTATTACTTTCTAAAGAAAGCTGATTTTGTAAATTGATAATTTCCTCAAGACGTTTCACTTTAATTTCTTCGCTGATATCATCTTTCAGATGTTTAGAAGCATAAGTTCCCGGGCGTTCAGAATATTTGAACATAAAAGAAGCATCAAAACCAACTTCCTTCATTAAAGATAAAGTTTCCTGATGATCTTCCTCAGTTTCTGAATGAAAACCGCAGAAAACGTCTGTCGTCAGACCACATTCAGGAATAATACGTTTAATAGCATCAATTCTTTCTAAATACCACTCTCTCGTGTACTTTCTGTTCATTAGCTTAAGAATGCGAGAGCTGCCTGACTGTACAGGTAAATGAATGTGACTGCAAATGTTTTTATATTTGGCTATAGTTTCCAGAATATCATCATTCATATCTTTAGGATGTGATGTCGTGAAACGGATACGAATATTCGGAGCCGATTCAGCAACCAGAGCCAATAAAGCAGGGAAATCAACGTGAGTTCCATCTTCTTTTTCAAAACAATAAGAGTTTACATTCTGACCAAGAAGAGTTACTTCCTTAAAGTTCTTTTCAGCTAAATCTTTTAATTCACTGACAATACTTTGAGGATCACGGCTTCTTTCTCTACCTCTTGTATAAGGAACGATGCAATAAGAACAGAAATTATTACATCCTCTCATAATAGAGATGAATCCTGAAATTCTGTTTCCGCCAATGCGTGAAGGAATAATTTCGCGATATGTTTCATCCGTAGATAGTTTTACATTGATCGCTTTTTCTCCTTTTTCTACAGCACCAACAAGGTTAGGCAGATCCAAATAGGCATCTGGACCGACAACTAAGTCAACATTGAACTCGTTGATTAATTCGTCCTTCACACGTTCAGCCATACAGCCTAATACTCCTACTAAAAGACCTTTTTTCTTTTTCTTCAAAGAATTGAAATAATTCAGACGCGAAACAATCTTTTGTTCTGCATTGTCACGAATTGAGCATGTATTGACAAAAATGGCATCTGCCTCTTTAATTTCTTCAGTCAATTCGTAACCATCCATTTCCATAATTGAAGCAACAACTTCACTATCCGCCACATTCATTTGGCATCCGTAAGTTTCTACGAATAGTTTTTTTGTAGGAGCAATAGTTCCAGATTTAAAGTCTGTACCTGACATATAATTCGATTATTAAGTAAAATGAAAATAAATTTCTATGTTGATGTTTAAAAACATTAATCAATATTTTGATAATAGCTTCTATTTTCTAATATTTGCAGTGCAAACGAAAATTTATTTTTATAGTTAAGGTTTAGGTTAGTTGTTGGGGGAGACCGTGAGGTTACCTCCAACTTTTTTTATTCCTATTTGCCTTATAAACAAAATAATATTGTATGTTTGTACTGTTCGTATTGTAAAGGACACAAAAATAGTAAAAGTATATGGATCTCTCAGATTACTTATATTTAATTATCATTTTGGGTGCCGCTCTGTTTCAGATTGTTTCAAAATCTTTAGGAAATAAGAGTGTCAAGAAGATTCGTGACCATGAAAAAAATGAAGAAAGTCTCAAAAGGACTCCCAAAAAGGAGAAAATCATTCCGGATATTCCTCAACAAGTAGTGGTAAATAATCAACCCATCGTAATACAGCAGGCTAATTACACACCTGTTGAATCAACGTTGGTTTGTGAGTCTGCACGCTCAAATCCTGATGCAAATGAGTCGGATTCCAAACCACTTATTAAAGACAATTGTTTTGAATCGATAGAAGAAGTGCGTAAAGCAATCATATATAACGAAATATTAAACAGAAAGTATTAGTTCAGTATTGAAATCTTGAACATTTAATTTAAAGTATAACCGTATAATCTTAAAAGTATGGCATTTAAAGTTATTTCAGCTTTCGAAGCTGCATCTATGATTAAAGATGGCATGAATGTCGGATTTAGTGGGTTTACAGCAGCAGGAAGTCCTAAAGCTATTGCTTGTGAAATTGCAAAGATTGCTGAAAAAGAACATGCTGAGGGAAAACCATTTAAAATCGGAGTATTAACAGGTGCTTCTACCGGAGACTCTCTGGATGGAAACTTAGCGCGGGCTAAAGCTGTACGTTTTCGTACACCTTATCAATCTAACGGAGACACACGTAAAGCTTTGAACAATCATGAAATGGAGTATGTAGATTACCATTTATCACATTTAGCACAAGATCTTCGTTACGGATTTTTTGGCAAAATAGATATTGCGGTTGTTGAAGCTTGTGATGTGACAGAAGATGGAGAAATATATCTTACATCCAGTGTGGGTGTTGCTCCTACTTATTGTCAATTGGCCGAAAAACTAATTATTGAGTTAAATAGTACTCATCCAAAAGCGCTTAAAGGCTTTCACGATATTTATACTCCTCTTGATCCTCCTTTAAGAAGAGAAATTCCAATCTATGCACCGACAGACAGAATCGGGACACCTTATATTAAGGTTGATCCGGCTAAAATTGTAGCTGTTGTCAATGTAGATAAACCGGATGAAGTGGGAGGATTTGCGGAAGTAGATGATATTACCGCTAAAATTGGCGAAAATGTAGCTAATTTTCTGGCGACAGAATATGCTGAAGGGAGAATTCCGAAAGGATTTTTACCTCTTCAATCAGGTGTAGGAAATATTGCAAATGCAGTTCTTCAGGCTTTGGACAAGCATCAGGGAATTCCGCCTTTCCAAATGTACACCGAGGTTATTCAAGATTCTGTAATTGACTTGATGAAATCCGGAAAATGCACATTCGCTAGTACTTGTGCCTTTACTTTGAGTCAGGAAGCACAAGATTTTGTATATCACAATCTTGATTTCTTCCGGGATAAATTAGTCCTCAGACCTGGTGAAATAACAAATCATCCTGAAATCGTAAGACGTTTAGGACTTATTACGATGAATACAGCCTTGGAAGCAGATATTTATGGGAATGTAAATTCAACACACGTTGTAGGTACTAAAATGATGAATGGTATTGGCGGATCAGCTGATTTCACTCGCAATGCTTATATATCTATTTTCACGACGCCGTCGACAGCTAAAAACGGTAAGATTTCGGCTATTGTACCAATGGTGTCTCATGTTGATCATAGCGAACACTCTGTTAAAGTTATTGTAACTGAATACGGGGTAGCCGATTTACGAGGTAAATCACCACGTGAACGAGCTGAAGCAATTATTGAAAATTGTGTTCATCCCGATTATAGACCTAAAATGCGAGCATATTTAGCGATTAGTGATAAAAATCACACAGCGCATAATATGAATGCAGCTTTAGCTTTTCATACGGAATTTCTTAAATCAGGTGATATGTCTAAAACTGATTTTGAGCAATATAAGTAATAAAAAAAGCAACTCATTTGAGTTGCTTTTTTTATTACTCAAAGAATGATTTATGGAAAAAATAAAAAAAAATACCCGGATATTTGGATATAAAGAAAAAGTTTGTACTTTTGTGCTCGGGTAAGTCCTATACGGTCAGCTCCCTTCGAATCCCCCAGGGTTTGATCACAGCAAGGGTAGTTGGTTGTAGCGGCGCGATATAGTTAGCTTACCCACTTGCCTCTTTAGCTCAGTTGGCCAGAGCACGTGATTTGTAATCTCGGGGTCGTTGGTTCGAATCCGACAAGAGGCTCAAAAAAAGCAGCAAATTTATTTGCTGCTTTTTTT
>JBOFKE010000335.1:0-6192 GCA_051657185.1 Bacteroidales bacterium
AGTTATCGGGATATGAAGCAGGAAAGTCTGTTTTCTACTATAAAGAGGTAAAGGAGTCATCTGTAAACTTCTTTATCGATACCTTACCTCGTGGTACAAGCGTAATCGAATATAAAGTATGGTTAGACCGGGCTGGTGAGTATCAATCGGGTATTGCAACGGTAAAATCAATCTATGCACCGCAATATTGTGGATACTCGGGTAATTCTGAGCTAAAAGTAATTGGGCTATAAAGAATCCATTCTTTATCAATAAATAAAAAGCAGTTACATGGTTTAATCTGATCATGTAACTGCTTTTATCTTTCTTATTTATTAATCTCTGCTACAATCTGCTTCATATTTGCCTCTATACGCTCGTAAAAGAGTGAAATATGAAACCCATCAACAAAACTATGATTGGCTGTAATAGCGACTGGCATCACGTGACGACCTTCCCGCATCACCATCTTACCTACGTTCATCAAAGGATAGTCAGCCCCGTGCCTAGCTTGCTGAGTTGTCGTTACAGATGTAAAATACAACTTTGGAGTTGCACTTATAAGGATCAGACCCAGTTTATCTGTATCGGGATTCAATTCAGCATTATAAGGATCATTCTCTTTAGGAATTGAGTTTATAATTGCTTTAGCCTGATCGTGAAAAATCTTAAAGTCAGGCTCGAAAGGCAGACGTACAGTAAAGAACTTACCCTCATCATCCACTTGAATCGGTGATAACAGGTCGAGTTTATCATATAAATAAATCTGTGAAGTCAATGCATCGTAGCGATATCTCAACTCTTTAATAGAGTTAGCAGCTTTCAGGATAGAATGGGCGTAAGCAAGAAAAAAAGAAAACTTATATTCTTTAGCCGCAGCAAATAACTCACCGCACTCAACTTCGGAAGTTACAGAAAAAGATGGATTCAAAAAATCTTTGAAAAACATATAGTTACTTTTACGATCCCAATTCTCCAGATCAACAATATTTCTCATTATAAATGCAGTTTTGAATAGTTAAAAAAAAAGAGGCTACTCTCAGAAGAAAGAAGCCTCAGATATAAGTGTGAGCAGTGATTACGCGTTTGACGAATGTCCGTTTTCCAAAATAAACTTTCTAACAACATGAGCTATCCCGTCTTCATCATTAGATAACGTGATATAATCAGATACGTTTTTAACCGCATCCTGAGCATTTGCCATTGCTACTCCCAATCCGGCAAATTCGACCATTGTCAGATCATTATACCCATCGCCACAAGCAATCATTTCTTCTTTTGTCAGAGACAAATGATCTAATAACCGCTGAAGCGACTGAGCTTTATCGATATTTTGTGGCATCAACTCAAGAAAGAAAGGTTCTGAACGATATATGCTCATTTCTTCGCCATATTTCGTCTGCATCTTCTTTTCAAGAATTGCTAATTCTTCCTGATTACCTACAATCAAACATTTAGGTAAACTTCGGGGGACAGCATTCAAAAAACAAGGAACCTCTTTTACAGCCATCTTATTGAGATGCGCCTCAACCCCTACATATTTATCGTCCTTGTTCTCGGTAATGATATGATCATCTTTGTAAGAAAGAATCGTAAATCCATGATCTTTCGCTTCATTATATAGTCCGGGAACTACATGATTCGGCAAAACTGATTCATAAACCGTTTCTTTGGTCTCCCAGTTAATAATCGTACCGCCATTGAAAGAAAGAATATATCCGCCATAATTTTCTATACCGAGTTCCTGTGCGATAGGCACAATCCCATAGGTAGGTCTGCCGGATGCTAATACAATCTTCACTCCATTTTTCTGAGCTTCAATAAGCGTCTTTTTATTCTCTTCGGACACCTCTTTCTTCGAGTTAGTCAGTGTACCATCCAAGTCTAAAACCAATATTTTATATTTCTGCATGTGGTATATAAAATCTAACTTTTGTTGATTGGGCTGCAAATATACAAATAGTTATGAAAGTTGCAAAATTCGGACTTAGTTTATTTCTCTTATAAACGACTAAAATACAGTAAGATCATCCCAGTTCGTAAATCCTACGTAGCGCATCAATATTACAAATCCGTACTGATTTATCTTTAAGTTCAATATAGCCGTCAGCTTCGAAACTTTTTAGTACACGAATAAGATTCTCTGTCGTTATAGACGAAAATTCAGCTAAATCTTTACGTGTCAATACATCAAACAAATCTCCATTATCAAATGTGGAAAGATATAATAGAGAACCGGCAACCTTCCCGTGCATCTGTTTATATACCTGATCATTCAGTAGTGTGAAAAAATTTTGCTCCATCGCACTATAGCGCTGTACCAGCTGAAAACCTACCTGTGCATTTGTCTTTATAAGATTCAGAATAAAATCTTTATCAAATAAGCAAATAGTAACATCAGTGACAGCTGAAATCGAATAAGGCATTTTATCACTACTGAAAAGTGTTGATAAAGCCAAGAAATCTCCCGCCCCGACTATACGCAAACTGGTTCTCTTTGAATTTGGACCTTCAATAAATTCTTTCACAAATCCATCTAATACAAACATTATACCTGAAGAGAAAGCGCCTTGTTTAAAAAGCATGTCTCCTTTGCAGTAGTTTACCTGAGTTTTATGTTTGATTAGTTCGTTGAGTTCTTCCGCTGATAAGGTACTAAAACATTTAGCTCCTTTATTTATGACGGGAAAATTTAAATTACCTTCCATTATATTCTGAATTTGAATTCTTAATAACAAATATATCATTTATTAATAGATTACCGCACTTAAAAAAAAAGAGAATAAGATCAGACTATCTCGTAAATATTATTTAACACCATAAAAAACGAGAAAACTTTATTTGTTTTTGAAGTTTTTATATACATTTGCCGCCGTCAAGTATTTCTAAAAATATGAATCTGAACGAACGAATTATTGAAGTCGCATTTGAACAATTTGCTCTGAACGGTATCAAATCCGTTACAATGGACGAAATTGCGCGACACATGGGAATATCTAAACGTACATTATACGAGAATTTCAAAGATAAAGAAAGTCTCGTAAGAGAATGTATGAATCTATGTTCTATAAAAGGAGAAGAAAACAGAGAACAGGCACTGAAAGATGCAACAAACGTGCTTGAACTTTTCTTTTTATTTATCGAAAATGTCTCTGTTTACTTCAAAAGTTTTAATCGCAATTTTTTTCGTGACTTAAAAAAGTATCATCCACAAGTTTTCTCGGATTATGAGATCTCACAGAACCAAAAAACGGGAAGCATGATAAAAATGCTTGTACAAGGGGTTAATGAGGGCTTATTAAGACAGGATATCAATCCGGAATTAGCGATGCTTCTTTTAAAAAGTCAATTCGAATTTTTATGGTTTTCTGATCTTCCTGTAGCACGAAACTTTTCAATCGTAGAAACAGTAGAAACCATGATCTTAATTTTTATTCGCGGTATTTCAACCGAAAAAGGATTGAAACTTATCGATGATTATTACTCAAAAAAGGGAATTCAAAAATAGAATTTATAATTGTACAGATGAATATGAATTATCGAAGATGGATTAAACGTGGTGGATTTGTCGCTTTTTTGTGTCTTAGCTCCTTAATGCTCAAAGCACAAAATCAAGAACAAAATCTGAAGCTGACTTTAGATCAGGCTCTTGAAATTGCCCTGACTGAAAGTCCTACTATTCAGATAGCAGACAAACAAATCGAAATTAAGCGCTTTGCCAAAAAAGAAAAGATCGGAAACCTATTGCCTGGCATTAATGGAAATGGGTCTTATCAACGAACACTCAAGAAGCAAAAATTTGTGTTTGGCGGTGGAATGCCTGGGACTGGCGGAGATTCTGAATCATCAGGGGACAATGCTCCTGCTGCAGTTGAAGTTGGTATGTCTAACAGCCTTTCAGCAGGCTTCAATATCGCATTACCGATAATTGCACCAAGCCTTTGGAAAAATGTTCAGCTTGGAACAATTGATATTGAGAAAGCCTACGAATCATCCCGACAGTCGCGATTGAATATGGTCAAAGAAGTACAGGACGCATATTATAATGTGCTTTTAGCCGAAGATTCTTATGACGTAATTCTTAAAAGCTACAATCAGGCAAAATCAAATGCACAAATCACATCAGAACAATTAAAACAAGGTGTTGTATCTGAATATGATTTGATCCGTGCTGAAGTCCAGGTAAAAAACATGGAGCCAAATCTGCTTCAGGCTGAAAGTGCAGTAGCTCTGTCACGTCTCAAATTAGCCACTCTTCTGGGATTGGAAAATATGCAGATCGAGACAACCGGGTCGCTTAGTGAATACAAAAAAGACATGTATGCCGTAGCTTTGACAGGTGAAGAAGATCTTGAAAGCAATACATCATTACGCCAATTGGATTTGGAAATGAAATTCATGAAAAAGACATTACAGATGCAACATTTCATGCATATCCCTACATTAGCAGCTAGCTTTAACTACTCGTATAATGCTATGGCTGATGATTTTAAATTCAAAAATTACAACTGGTTCCCATATTCAACAATTGGACTGACCCTTCAAATCCCAATTTTTGAAGGTGGTGTGAAGTACTATCAACAAAAGCAAACTCGTGCCGGAATTCAGACTTTAGCTCTTCAGCGCATTGATACTAAACGTAATCTGAACATGCAGCTGCAAAATGCCAAAGATCAGATAAATCGTACAGTGAAGCAAATAGAGAGTACCGATGGTGGTGTCGAAATGGCTCAAAAAGGGCTTACGATTGCCCGCAAGCGATATGAAACAGGAATGGGAACATTCATCGAATTAAATGATGCCGAAATAGCATTACTTCAAGCCGAACTTCAAAGAAATCAGGCAATTTTTGAATACCTGAGTGCTAAAACGGCTCTTGAAAACATTTTGGGCACTTTTGATTATGCATCTTATACCAAAGTTAAAGAGAATTAGAAAACTTAAGAGATTAAAAGAGAATATGAAGAGAATGAGATTTATTCCTCTGGCGTTACTTATTGCTGTGGCATCTTGTAGCGAGAAGAAAGTAGAGGAAACAAAAGAAGAAATTTATCCGGTTAATGTAGAGCAGGTAAATATCGAAACTGTAGAACAGATTTATGATTTTACGGCTACAGTTCAACCTTATAAGAAAAATATGATCGGATCAGCTCAACCGAACCGTATCAAGAAAATATTTGTAGAAGTTGGTGATCGTGTAAGAAAAGGTCAAAAACTTGTTGAAATGGATGCTGTAAACCGCAGTCAGCAGAAAACTCAGCTGGAAACTTTCGAGCGTGATTATAATCGAATGAAAGAGTTATATGCTGTTGGGGGAGCGTCTAAACAACAGTTAGATCAGGTACAAGCACAATATGATGTTGCAAAGGATGCTTTCAGCTTATTAGATGAAAACACAGACTTAGTTAGTCCGATTGATGGAATCATCACAGAGCGCAGTTATGATCCGGGAGATCTGTACAATGGTCAGCAACCTATCCTGACTGTTATGCAAATTCAGCCCGTAAAACTCCTGATTCACGTATCAGAGCAGCTTTATTCTAAAATCAAAGAGGGAATGCCTGTTGATATAAAACTAGATGTTTACGGTGATGAAAACTTCAAAGGTAAAGTTAGCCTGATTTATCCGACTATTGATGAAACAACTCGTACATTTACTGTAGAAGTATTATTACCAAACGCCAATAGTAAAGTAAGACCTGGTATGTTTGCACGTGTTATTTTGCCAACAGAACAAGTTGAACGTATTGTCGTTTCAGACAAAGCTGTTGTTAAACAAAGCGGATCAAATGAACGATTTGTGTATGTACTTGACGGAAATAATGTAAAACACACTAAAGTAAATATCGGCCGCAGATTAGGTGATCGTTATGAAATCATTGACGGACTTGAATCCGGACAAACAGTCGTTGTAAACGGAACAGCCCGTCTGGTAGACGGTTCCTTAGTTGAAGTAAAATAATAAGCAAATCAGAATATGAGTATATACGCTACCGCCGTAAAGAAACCAATTACGACCATGCTTTGCTTTGTGGCTGTAATTGTTTTCGGGCTATATTCACTATCGAAATTATCGATAGACCTTCTTCCCGATTTCGAATCTAATCAGTTAATGATTATGACTCCTTATCCCGGGGCAAATGCATCGGACGTTGAAACGAACGTTACCCGATTAATGGAGGATGGATTAAATACCGTTGACGACTTGAAAGA
>JBOFKE010000336.1:0-1770 GCA_051657185.1 Bacteroidales bacterium
ATCTGTCATTGGATTTTTATGAAATGAAACCAGAAAGCCTATACTTTTGCAGTGTCGAAATAACTCAGAATGATTTTAAGAGAATCCGAAAAGGTTAGAAATGTATGATTTAATTCGATATATGAGACCAACATACTAACCTAATATCTTAACTAGCCAATGAGGCTTACAGGAGATTATCTCCCGTATAATATATTATAAAGAGGCAAATTACTTTACGTTCAGTTTACCGCCCTTATGTGTTATAGTCAATAATTATTTCTGAAAAGGCTAATTGAGAAATTGAGATAGGGAGGGTGGTATCTCAAAATTAGCTCTTTATTTCAGAATATATAACGAATTTGAAGTTCATATGAAAAGTGTTTTCAGATATAAATTATCGTCCATCTTTGTTTTGTCACTTATATCTATCATTTTTACAGCTTGTAGCAATGATTCGGACTCGGACGCAAATGGCTTCGCTCATATTGAAGTCGTCACTGCAAAGGGTGATCCGGTTCCGAATCAGGCTATTCAGGTTTTTAATGAAATTGATTTTGAAAAGTTTTCAAAAGACAATACGATTCTGCCGACAGATTATTGCTTTACAGGTAAAAACGGTAAAGTCGTTTATGAAGTGGATCGTTACAAATGGTTTAAAGACTCGAAGAATACGATGATTACTTTTGTTGTTCAATTTGGAGCAGGAAAAGATAATTATGCGATCTGGAGTTCGGGGAAAACCTTTAAACCTGGTCAAACTCAGAATATTTCTCTCAAATTAGAATAGTTGAATATTTAGATTCCTAAAAGTACCAATAGAAAAACTATTTATTTGCATTAGTTTTAGTTACTAAGTTCAGATTTAAACTGTTTTATTATTTCTGTGATATGCGGTTTTAAGCCTAAATTGATTGAGAATATCAATTCCGCATACATACAAAAAGCAGGGGCGCCTTTCTTGATGAAAGAAAGGCGCCCCACTATTTTTTATTAGTAACTTCGGATAAATTCATCCAAAGTCTTATTCTCAATCTTCATTTTGTCACGCAATCGTCCCTTTTTCTTGGAAATACTGTTTTTCTCTACATGATACACAGCTGAAAGAAGATCTAAAGACAATTCCATCTTTAACAAGCATAAGAAACGTATATCATCCTGATTTAGCTGAGCGAAATCATTCGCTAGCCGGTCAGTAAAATGCTCAAAACAAGCATTGGTATTTTCTTCAATACTTTTCCAGTCTGCAGGTTTTAGAAAGATAAAACCTTTATTATCTCTGCTGGCAGAAAGAATCGGTACAGATACAAGATTTAATCGTTTATAATATTCAGCTTTTACGATCATCTCTTTAGCCAGCAACTGCTCTTTTTCAGTCTTTTCTTTTAACAGAAGATTTTCAGTCTCTTTTTGCTGAAGCTCTATTGAAATAAGGCGGATATGTTCAGCCTCTTTTTCCCGTTGTTCCCGAAGCAATTGATTTTCGATCTCTCTCTTTTGTAATTCGATCTCAAAAAGTTTGGATTTCTCTTCTTTGATCGATATTTCCAGTTTAATTTTCCGGTTCCTATAGAACAGATTAATCAGAATCAGGATAATAACAATGATCAGGAACGTAATCGATAAATTCGAGAACAAAGCCTTTGTCTGGTATATTTCAAATTTATTTTCGATAAAAGCTTTCCGTTGCTTCTTATAGCTTTGTATGGAATTGAGCTTTTCTAAAGCCTCTTCTGTGAAATCTTTTCGAATAGAGTCCTGTAAACAGATTAACTTATCCGAATAAAAGAG
>JBOFKE010000337.1:0-3110 GCA_051657185.1 Bacteroidales bacterium
CGAACAATGCAATAGATACATATCCTTATCAAGACGTAACTCTTTATTCTTTGGAAGTAATAAAGGGGCTGAAAGAGGTGCATTGTTTTATACTTTAGCCGTCTCATGCAGAAATAACAAAATAAACTTTCTGGAATACATGACGGATATATTAAATAAAGCAGCACTTTTACCACCAAATACCAAACTTGAAGTATACAGAGATCTGCTTCCTGATAAATGGAAAAAAGAAGCTAAGGTTGAATAAAATCAATCTTGGCTTCTTTTTTTGTTAAGGAATCTTTCTTGGAGACGCTTACAGAACACTCCTCTCCCGGAGTTTTGCGATTTGAATCGACACTATCGACACCAACGCGGTAAGTATTTATATATCAACACATGAAGGGTGTCGATTCACCTTTTGAATCGACACCCAATCAGCACCAATCAGCACCCAATCGACACCAAAACCCAGTCCACATACAACTATGTATCAAAAACTTACACACTCAAGTGTCGATAGTGCTGATAGTGTCGATTGAAAATCAAAGTATAGGAGAGACTCTACTTCTTCTTTACTAAGTAAAGGATTCCCGCCTTTAATCTCTTTGAAACAAAACCATGTTTGCGGAAAATACGACCGAAAGCATTCAGTCCTTTATTCCCTAATTTCATCCGGCTTTCCTTAGCTATATAAAGATATATTTCAGTAGGTGACAACCATTCGCCCTCTTCTTCATTATCTGTTACAGCAAAATAATGCAACAAAAGATTTTCTTCGGTGGTCCGCTGATCAAAAACCCGGTTAGCTTCTGTCGTTTGTTGAGCATGCTCTGCATCGAACCAATAACGATCTCCTTTATTTAACGCTGCCACAGCCTGCGCATACAATTGCTTATAATTAATCCATCCCGTATTATCGATACTCCCTTCTATCTTCACACACAAGTAGCGGCGTGTACCTGTTGGATCACTCAGAAGATCTTCATTGTTACAGGTTGCAATAAATGAGCTGTAGCGCCGCAAAGGCATAGCAGATGTTTCGTAAGGTTTCCGGATATTTACAACAGGCTTCTGCACAATATGCTTCAGAAAACTCTGATAACTGACACTCACCGAATCAAACTCATCAATATTTATAAGCATATATTGGGTAAGGGCAAGCATTGCCTCCTGCTTCTTGGCTATATCAATAGAATCCGTATAATAGTCCTGAAGCTCCGGCGGAAGTATGCGTTTACAAAACGTGGATTTACCACAGGCCTGATCACCAATCAATAAAGGCAGCGTACTATTGGCATGTTGCTTATTCATTTGTTTCCAACCGGCAACCATGCCAAGGAACCAGATATAAAAATTCTCAACCCAGGTTTCCCGATTATCGCACGGAACTTTACCTGCTAACTCCCTGATATAATCTTTCCCATCCCATTCCGGCAATTCTTCCAGGTATTTATCAATCGGATTATATGCAGGGATTTTTGAGGAATATACGTAGCGACTAATATCACGGTCCCAAACCTTCAGACCTTCAGACAGCGCTTCAATGGACATCGTATTAAGGGCGAACTTATCAATCGGCTCAAAAGGAGTGTAATAACTCAATCTGTTTCGATACTCTATCTTATTATTTAAGGTATTTCGTCGAAAATCATAACGTCGGTTCATAAAGCTGATCAGATCAAACATCTCTTTCTGCACTTTCGGCATTGAGGGACGTTTACCAAAGTATTTTTCCACCTCATAACCCGAGCGAAATATGGTACGTACTTCGGTTTCATGTTCGCGCATATTTCCGTATCGCAGAATATTATGCACCGCCTGTTCTTCTTCAATTCCCGACCCGAAACAACCTTGCATATAAGCGATTAGAAAATTTCGCCGGTAGATGTCGGGATCATCATTATGTTCGACTTTGATTGCATTAAGTAAAGCAGACGAAAAGTAATAACTACGCAGTTCTTCTTGCGAATGGAAGAAGATACCCGCCTTTTCATTTTCAGGATTATAATCCTCTTCATAAAGCGGACGTTCCCAGTTATTGTTACTTACAGCCTGAGCAGGCTGATTAATAATAACGGGCATACTATGGGGATTAAAGCTGGGGTTCGGATCAAAAGAGAAACGACAACAATAATCCAGCTTTTCACTTCGTAATTCAATCCGGGGATCTATTTGCATTTTAAAAAAGTCCAAAGCCTTACGGCAAGCAGCTGCATGAAACAACTCTGCTGAATGAATTTCCGTAGGCAAACTACCATCAGGCAATGTAAAACGAATCAGAAATTTCACGCTCAATCCACTACAACCCACAAAAGCGAGTAACACCTGTGGATAAGCTCCAACCCGTTTCTTTAATGCCTCAGCTTCAGAACGTGTTTTCAATCGATTAATCTCTAATAAAACACCTCCGTTGTATTGTTCCAGTTCCTCTTTCTGATTTCTCGTACGGAATGATGCAGCAAAACCAATATAAGGCACACGGCCCCGATACGGTTCATGCAGTCCATTGGCTGAAAATGCCCGATTTAAGCGTAATTGTTCTATCTGATGATTCTTCACAGCAGTTTTAAGTTGGGTCACTAAGCTTTCTAAACTAATAATTTTCCTGTTCTTCAGACTAGCTGAATAGTGGTTTATTCTCATGTTATATCTATTAAGTTAATACCTCAAATATACTAAATTTAATAGCGAGAAGCAAGCTAATACGACTTCGATTTACTAAAGAATATAACGATAATCAAATAACAGTAAACAATAAGTAAATAGCAAATAACAGTGAAAAGTGTAGCGCATTCGTTTAATTGCTGAAACGATTAAGCGATTTAACGGTTAAACAAAAGTGGGCGTATTTTTTTAGCAAAAACCCGTGGTTCAAAATTGCACGGCAATGGAATTTAACCCAATAAAAAACGGCATTGTGCGGATCAAAACATTTGTGTGGTTGGTTGATGTTTTGGTTGGTTTTGGAACACGGGCAGGCATAAAGCCGGCCCCTCGTATCTTTGTAGAGTCAAATAAAACGAGTATATTTATATATTAAAATGTAAATCAACATTAAATACATAAGAAAAGATAAGGCAATGAGTCCAGCCCCCTGATAACTAGAAAATAGTATATCCTAATGTAGA
>JBOFKE010000338.1:0-9027 GCA_051657185.1 Bacteroidales bacterium
ATCCGGGCTATTAAACTATTATTTCGGTTATCTGTTCTTGTCGTATCTCCAAAAATCTTTGTATAACGTGAATCACCACTTAAAAAGGCAAAAGTTGATTTTATATGATGCTGATCCCGATTAGCTTCATAAGACAACAGACTCCGAAAATTGTTTGTCCGAATCTTCTCTTTAATAGTTCCTTCTACAACACCTAACATTTGAGGTAAAGAACGATCATCATAATACCACCAAGCAATACCAGAGAACAAATCACCTTTCATATTCCGATAATAAAGTTCTTGCATCAATCCTGTTTGCTTATAATTTGCATTTTTCCGCCTATCATACTTTGGATCTTTTGCTGTGACCTTATCCCAAAACTTAAAATTATTTTTCGACTGTTGGTAGAAAGCTCTCGTCGAGAATGTAAACTTATTCTTAGAAGCTCTGAATGTTAATGCTTCCGAATAGGTAGAATTAGACGCAAATTCACTCAATAAAGAAAAAACAGGTTTATGAACTGCTTCGGATGAGTTAGCTAAATTAACACTCCCCCCGATAGCACCACTCCCGCTACCTTGCGCACCTCCGCCATGATATAAATTTACATTATCGATAAAATAGACTGGAATCTGAGAAAAATCAAAGTTCCCCAATTGAGGCGAGTTCAAAGAAATACCATTCCACAGAACCTGAGTATGAGAAGAAGATGCACCACGTATAGACACTGTAGCTAGTGCTCCTTGCCCCATACTTTTAATTTGTAGTGAAGAAGCCTCTGTAAGTAATTCCGACAGACTTCTGGTTTGGTTACTTTTTAAAGATGCATTCTCAATCTTTGTCAAACGAGCACCAACCTCTGTCTGCTGTACCTTTGCTTTTTCCGTAACCGTTACTTCTTTAATCTTTACACTCTTCTCATGAATCTCTTGCGCGCTTACAAACGCGCAAGAGATGATGAATAAAACTGTGGCAAATAGTTTTTGTTTACTCATGTATTTTATTATTCAAAATAGATATAATGCGGGAATATTCCTGCTTTAAACGACCGGATAAGAGATGCGTTATGGGGGTTATATTCAAAAACTACTCCTCTGGTCAATGATCCGTATAATACTTCGACAAAGAAAATCGTATTTTCTTTTGAAACTGACATTAAATAGACCGTTTTCTTGGAGTCTCCCTCATATTCCATAATCGGCTCCTTCGGACTTTCCGGATTGTTTACATCAATCGAGTATAGTTTACGTCCCGAATTAAAGTAAATAGTTTTTTTATCCGAAGAAATATCAATACAAGAGACCCAGGAATTAATATTTAAATCCGAAACATTAACTTCATGAATACATTTTTCTGTAACAGGATCAAAACAGTAGATCGTGTTAGTCCCAAAAACCCAAATACGATCTTTATTGTCCACTAAAATTTTAGAAAACTGAACTAAATCAAATGTTTCTCCAGCTTTAGTTTTCAATGTTCTTTTCCCTTCCTGGGTGATATTACCTAAATCGAATACAGATACAGTACTACCTCCGACAAATAATTTATTATTTAACAGCAACATCTGGAAAGTGCTTCCGCCCATATCAATATAACGTCGTAACATTTTTCTGGATGTCCCGTGATTGATATCCATAATCATCAACTTTGACCGGTTGCTTTGATCTGTCACTGCGATTGAATCTCCTCCTAAATGCTGTATGTACATAGGAATCACATTCAAATCTATCGGCATAGTTTCAACCGATTTATAAGTTTTTGAATCAAAAACCTCAATCTTTCTGGAATTATTCAAGGTGACATAGTAGTTATCTCCGATCTTTGATAAAGACTGAGCTACATCACCCATTGTACGCCCATTTACCCGACTAAAAACATCCTGTTCTACATCTCCTGCTTCTGAAAGCGTTGTTAGAGAAGATGTTCCATATCCAAATTGACCTTCACTTACAACGATCGCTCGTAAATCATGTGTTTCAGGCTTTTCTGTATTTTCTGTAGATTCTGTACAAGCATTAAACGTAAGACCTAATGCCAGAAATAAAAGGATAGTATTATTTTTCATATTTCGATAGATAAATAGATTTTGCAGATTCTCCTACTTCAATTGTTTTTAAAATATTCCATTGTGCCCCTTCTGGCTTAACTTCAATAACCTCACTTGGAGAAGATGCTCCCAAAACCTGATTAATAAATAATAAATTTCCTTCTTGAGTAGTCTTCAAATCACATAAGGTCCCTACGTGTTTCATATATTCAAAAACAGGCTCATCTAATTCTGCCGGTTTATCAACATTTACGGTATAAAAAGCTTTATGATTACGTAAATATATAGTTTGTCCATCATTGCTGATCGAAAATGCCATTTCATTTAAAGTCGACATTGTCAGTGGCATTTTCAAACTATGCTTAATTGACTCCGTTTTTGTATCAATACAAAACAATTTATATACTTGCTCATCGTTCTCTATAGCTCCAAACCATAAATTCCCATTTTTATCAACACAAGGAGCTGATGATCTTGAACTCAAGTGCAAATTAGATTTAATTGTACGAAAAGCTGATTCATGAATATTTTTTATATCTGCAACCATTAACTTCGGTTGAAGTGCTTCCCCGTTTTTATTATCCTTGCAACCTAAAATAAAGATTTTATCCCCTATTTTTTTTATCGCGTAAACTGTAAATCCGAAATCTATTTTTCTTTTTAATTTAGCGTCTTTACTTACGTCTGCTATAAATCCATTAATATTCTCATCTTTATATCTCCCAGCCACTATCAGAGAATCCCCACCTAACCATTCTATAGCATTTGGTGTCATTGAGCGCTTGAGTTCAATCTGATCAACCTTTTTGAAAGAGTTCCCCTCTAATACTGCGATTCCATTATCATTCCAGTTAGATCCGTAAGCCAGATAAAGCTTATCCTTAAAATGATATGCTGCATTTGGATCACATAGTATCTGTTCACCGTTTACTGTTTTGTAATAATCAGGAAAAACAGAGCCATTTTTATGAACATAAGAAACAGAAGCAGTTTGCCCCGAATAACTACCCTCCTTATTTAAGGTTAGATAGCGAAAATCGACGGGAATAATAATTTCTGCTGGTTCTTTTTCGCTTTCTGTTTTGTCAGTTACGACACTGTCATCACTACATGACCACAATAGTGCCGGCGCACTTAAAAGAAATAATCTGCACGTTTTAGATAATTGCATTTGTTTAAGTATTAAATTATTTAAGAGTGAATAAGTTAATACTTCGCGTTAGAGTGGATCGTTGGAAGATTAAGATGTCTACTTAATCTGTTCTTTTGTTGAAAAGAATATTCTTACCGACCATGCCTTAGCCCGAAGCATCAAATAAGTTCTCGGTTTGGCAGGTCTTCTGGCTACCTCAAACTACACGCCTTCCCATTACGTAAAATAACAGTGACATTTTGTATAGTTCTTAATTGAGGATTACAGCTGCGGGTACAGCTCCGAAATCACATCGGATTCCCTTTTAAACTTGTAAAAATATATTTACATAGTACCAAAACGATGCGAAATTAGTATTTTTTCTTAGATAATTGCAAACAGAGCTTATAAAGTTTTTTTATGAAGAAATTTAACCATTCTTCAATCACAAGAATTAAAAGGATTTAGAAACTTATACGCCTTCGTCTTAAATTCACGATTGTAATTATTACATTATTCTTTATATCTTTGTATCCGAATGAAACGATGACTGTTTCGAAACGTCTGCTTATTTTATGAAACAGAATAGTCCGAAACATTATCAAGCAGATCCAATTTCTCTTTCTGATTTATGACTTAAACAACAATATGGAAATTATAAAACGTAACGGCACCAAAGAACTTTATGATCGTCAGAAAATAGCTACTGCGCTTCAAAAAAGTTTCCTTAGCACAAATACACCTTATACAGACAATGCAATTGCCTCATTAATCGATGAGGTAGAACTATTTGTAAATCAAGATATAAAAAACCGTTCTGTTGAGAAGATCCAGGATGAGGTAGAACGTGTATTAATGGAAAATGGCTATTATTCGATTGCGAAAAGCTATATTCTTTATCGTTGGCAAAGAACCGAACGAAGACGATCTGTAGAGAAAATTATTAACTGCCTGTCAGATTCTAATATTGGGGCTTTACTGAAAGAGATTCAAATCGATTATCCGCAAGAGGACTACGATCTGAATCGTCTTGCCGAAAAATTCCATAGTTTTTGTAAAGCTGAAATGAAAGCTGAGGATAAACTATCTGCATTAATTAAAGCTGCTGTCGAACTTACATCTCAAGATGCTCCTGACTGGGAGTTTATCGCTGCACGCCTACTGAGTTTTCAACTGAACAATCAATTACGGAGAGATCAGCAGGCATTAGGATTCTCTTCATTTTATGACAAATTGAGATATCTGGTTGATGAAGGATTATATGGAAGTTATATCCTAAATCATTATAGCTTTTCTGAAATCCAACAAGCTTCTGAGTTTATTGATAACTCCAGAAACAAATTATTTAATTATTCCGGTCTGGATCTGCTTATTAAGCGTTACTTAATACGCACTCATAATCATAAAGTCATGGAATCGGTTCAGGAAATGTATCTGGGGATTGCTCTTCATTTAGCAATGAATGAGCCTAACGATCGTCTTGGATGGGTCAAAAAGTTTTATGATCTGTTGAGTAAACTTGAAATAACAATGGCTACGCCAACATTGTCAAATGCGCGTAAGCCTCATCATCAATTATCAAGCTGCTTTATTGATACTGTTCCGGATAGTCTGGAAGGTATCTACCGAAGTATCGATAACTTTGCCATGGTCAGCAAATTTGGCGGTGGTATGGGAATGTATTTTGGTAAAGTCCGAGCTTCGGGTGGTAATATTCGCGGATTTAAAGGTATAGCCGGAGGAATTATACGTTGGATCAAACTAGTCAATGATACAGCCGTAGCTGTTGATCAGTTAGGAATGAGACAAGGTGCCGTAGCTGTTTATCTGGATGTCTGGCATAAAGACCTACCGGAGTTTTTACAATTACGTACAAACAACGGTGATGACCGCATGAAGGCGCACGATGTCTTCCCGGCTCTTTGCTATCCGGATTTATTCTGGAAAATGGCTAAAGAAAATCTGAATCAGGACTGGTATCTGTTTTGTCCGAACGAAATTCTTATGACAAAAGGATATTGCCTGGAAGATTACTACGGAGAAGAATGGGAAAAGCGTTATTTCGAATGTGTACATGATGCACGTATTTCGAAGCGCTCTATGAGTATTAAAGATATTGTACGCCTTATTTTAAAATCGGCTGTCGAAACGGGTACTCCTTTTACATTTAACCGTGACATTGTCAACAGAGCCAATCCTAATGGTCATAAAGGTATCATTTACTGTTCGAACTTATGTACTGAGATTGCTCAGAATATGTCGGAAATCCAATCCGTTTCTTCTGAAATCAAAACAGAAGAGGGAGATACCGTAGTTGTTAAAACTGTCAAACCGGGAGATTTTGTCGTATGTAATCTGGCGAGTCTTTCTTTAGGTCATTTACCTTTAGAAGATAAAGACAGAATGCAAGAAAAAATCGCAATAGTTGTTCGTGCATTAGATAATGTGATTGATCTGAACTTCTATCCTGTACCGTATGCTAAAATAACCAATCATCGCTATCGAAGCATCGGACTCGGTGTAAGCGGATATCATCATGCTTTAGCAGTCCGTGGAATCAAATGGGAAAGCGAAGAGCATTTGCAATTTATGGATGACGTTTTTGAACAAATCAACTTTGCAGCTATTAAGGCTAGTTCTGATATTGCTAAAGAAAAAGGCTCATACAGCTATTTTGAAGGAAGTGACTGGCAAACGGGACGCTATTTCGAAAAAAGAAATTACAATTCAGAATCATGGAATAAACTTGCCCATGACATTGCTACAAACGGAATGCGAAATGCCTATTTATTGGCTATTGCTCCGACCAGCAGTACAAGTATTATTGCTGGAACGACAGCAGGATTAGATCCTGTCATGAAACGCTTTTTCCTGGAAGAGAAAAAAGGAGCCATGCTTCCGCGTGTTGCTCCTGCCCTTTCGGACAAAACATATTGGATTTATAAAGGTGCATATCTGTTGGATCAGCATTGGAGTATCAAGGCTGCAGGAGTAAGACAACGACACATTGATCAGGCTCAAAGTATGAATCTTTATATTACGAATGATTTTACGATGCGTCAGGTTCTTGATCTTTATCTGGCAGCTTGGGAACAAGGAGTAAAAACTATATATTACGTCAGAGGTAAATCGCTTGAAGTCGAAGAATGCGAAAGTTGTGCATCTTAATTTATTACTTTTTTATTTGAACCAATAACAGACCTATTATATATGACTAATAAGTTATTAAAGAAAAACGCTTTATTTAACCCGGATGGAGATATCGAAATTCATTTAAGAAAAATGATCGGAGGTAATTCAACTAATCTGAATGACTTCAACAATATGCGATACAGCTGGGTTAGCGATTGGTATCGTCAGGCTATGAACAACTTTTGGATTCCTGAGGAAATAAACCTGACTCAAGATGCTAAGGATTATCCGAAACTCGAGCCTGCTGAACGTAAGGCTTATGATAAAATATTAAGTTTTCTGGTATTTCTGGATTCTTTGCAAAGCAACAATTTGCCCAGTATAAGTGAATATATCACAGCAAATGAGATAAATCTATGTTTACATATTCAGGCTTTTCAGGAATGTGTGCATAGTCAAAGTTATAGCTATATGCTTGACTCTATCTGTAGTCCTGAGGAAAGAAATGAAATTCTTTATCAATGGAAAACGGATGAGCTTCTTCTTGAAAGAAATACATTCATTGGTGATTGCTATAATGACTTTCAGGAGAATAAAAACGATTTTTCGTTAATGAAAACGCTTATAGCAAATTATATTCTTGAGGGAATTTACTTCTATAGCGGATTTATGTTTTTCTATAATCTAAGTCGTAATGGAAAAATGCCGGGATCTGCTCAGGAAATCAGATATATCAATCGTGATGAGAATACTCACTTATGGTTGTTCCGGAATATAATTTTAGAGCTTAAAAAAGAAGAGCCTGAATTATTTACTGCCGATAAAATCGCACTCTATGAAGAGATGATGCGTGAAGGTGTTCGTCAGGAAATCAAATGGGGACAATATGTTATCGGTGATCAAATTCAAGGATTGACACAACAAATGATAGCAGATTATATTCACTACTTAGGAAATTTACGCTGGACAAGCTTAGGCTTTGAACCATTATTCCCTGAGAATCTTACTGAGCCTGAAACTATGAATTGGGTTTCTCAATACTCTAATGCAAATATGGTGAAAACCGATTTCTTTGAAGCTAAAAGTACTGCTTATGCTAAAAGTTCGGCCCTAATAGATGATTTATAATATAAGAACTACCCTTCATGAAGAAGAATAAAAAAGAGGAAGCAAATTCAATTTGCTTCCTCTTTTTATATCTGATATAATCTATCAAAATTAAGCGTTGATTTCTCTTGAACCATCACCAATATTTACAGGATAGATTTTACATTCTTTTCCAAATTTATCTTTGAATGCAACTTTTACTTTTTCAATGAATGGCTCATACAATTCATCTTTAACCAAGTTGATTGTACAACCACCGAAACCGCCACCCATAACGCGTGAACCAGTTACACCACATTCTTTAGCTACGTCATTTAAGAAGTCAAGCTCTTCACAGCTAACTTCGTAAAGTTTGCTCATCCCGTGATGAGTTTCATACATTTTCTGACCTACTGTTTCGTAATCATCTTTTTCAAGAGCATCACAAGCATCCAATAAACGTTGAATTTCACCGATTACATATTCTGCACGCATATAATCTTCTGCAGAAATCTCGTTTTTCACCTCATTCAACATATCCATAGTTGCATCACGAAGGAATTTTACTTCAGGATGTCTTTTTGCAATTGCTGCTACAGCAGCCTCACAAGACTCACGTCTTTTATTGTAAGCAGAAGAAGCTAATTCGTGTTTAACCACTGAATCGACCAATACTAATTTGTATCCTACCGGATTAAATGGCACATATTTATATTCTAAAGAACGGCAATCCAAACGGATCAAGTGACCTGTGCTACCAAATACAGACGCGAACTGGTCCATAATACCACATTTAACACCTACATAATTATGCTCTGTCGATTGACCGATTTTAGCTAATTCGAATTTGTCGATATTCAAACTGAATAATTGATTTAAAGCAAAAGCATAAGTACTTTCTAATGCAGCAGAAGAAGACATACCTGCCCCTAATGGCACATTTCCTGAAAATACTGTATCGAAACCACCGATAACACCACCTCTTTTGATGATTTCACGGCAAACTCCAAAAATATATTTAGCCCATCCTTGAGTCGGAGCATCTGCTTCGTTTAATCCGAATTCAGCATACTCATTCAAATCATAAGCGAATGCACGAACTTTATCTGTACCATTCAAACGAATCTCAGCTAACATTCCTTTGTCTACAGCACCTGGTAAAACGAATCCCCCATTATAATCTGTATGTTCTCCGATTAAGTTAATTCTACCCGGAGAGAAAAATAATTTTCCGTCAGTTCCGAATAATTCCTGGAACTTGCCTCTAACTTCTGATTTATTCATTGTCTATTGTTTATATTTTAAGTTCTAACTAAAAGGTTCCGAAAGATATGAATTTTGTTGAATTTACAATACATTTTACACCATTTTATTTCTATTTTTTTAGAACGCTAAAACATAAATATTTAATTAGCAAAGATTTGAATCAAACAAATCGAGTAGGTAGGGGGATTACTCCCCCGCCCTCTCACACCACCGTGCATGCTCTCGCACACGGCGGTTTCTTTCAACTGTTTAACCTTGCGTGATTTAATGTGAGATTATACAATCCTTCCTCTTCAAACCATTTATTATTAAGAGCTTGATGAGCCTGAGGACATCCTGATCTACGCCAATAACCTTTTCCCGATAGGGCTAAGATCCAGCT
>JBOFKE010000339.1:0-17875 GCA_051657185.1 Bacteroidales bacterium
TACTTTGAGGTTGAAAAAGATGAAAAACGACCATTTATTGTAAAAACAAATGGATTGGATGTAAAGGTTTTGGGTACAAAATTTAATGTAAAATCTTATGACAACCATCAGGAAACGATTGTTTCTTTACGGGAAGGCGCTGTTCAGGTTGTATCGGATAAAGACCAAACGACAATGGTTTTGGCACCCGGAGACCAGTTAGCTCTAAACAGGAATAATGGAGATATGAGTCGCTCTAAAGTAAATGTAGATTGGTTCATTTCCTGGACAGATGGACATCTGGTTTATCGAAATCAAACATTGTTGCAGATATTTAATGATTTAGAGAATCGGTTTAATGTGAAAATTGTCTGTACAGACAATAAACTATTGAAGGATAGTTATTATGTTTCTTTTATACATGGAGAAACATTGGAATATATAATGGATCTTTTATGTTATAAGCGAAACTGGCAATACATAAAAACAGAACACGGTAAGGAAATAAAGATACTTCGAAAATAGCATATTTAAAATCTAGTAGTATACATGTAATTCTATTAAAAAGTAGAAAATGAAAAAACCAAGAAAAGGGAATCACAAATGTTGGATTCCGGACACAGCCAAAAGATTAGGCGCCGTGTTAGCAGTCAGCAGTATGACTTTGAGCATTTCTGCGCAGACTAGTGCACCTAAGGTTAATTTAAATTTAAAGAATGTGACGTTAACTGAGATTTTTAATCAGATTGAGAAACAATCCCGTTTTTCTATTTTATTAAAAAATGATGAGATAGACGTTACGCAAAAAGTAACTGTTGATGCTAAAGATAAACCTGTCGATCAGGTATTAAATAGTCTTTTAGCTAGTCAAAACCTAAGTTGTGAGGTTAAAGATAAGCACATTGTGATTGTCCCCGTTTCACAACAAAAAAAAGAGGTTGCTCAAACGGAAAAAAAATCTTTGATAAAAGGTATAGTTGTAGATGAGAACGGCGAACCGATTATGGGTGCCACAATTATTGAAGAAGGCACTACCAATGGGACAACGACCGATTTAGATGGGAATTTTACAATGGAGGCTACTCCGTCTTCTTCTTTGAAATTCTCCTATATAGGGTTTACGCCTAAGGTGTTGAAGCCAGGGAATAATAAAGATTTGCGTGTCGTGATGCAAGATAATTCGAAAGAATTAGAAGAGGTCATTATCGTAGGCTATGGTACTAATACGAAAAGATCACTGATTTCATCTGTTTCGTCTGTTGATACAAAACAGATGAAAAACATGCCCGTGTCAAATATTACACAAGGATTAGCCGGTCGCTCTCCGGGTTTGATCGTAAAGGCAAACGGAGGGGGACTGAATCAGCAAAGTACGATTTCTATACGTGGAGGTAGTACGCCCTTAGTAGTTATAGATGGAGTAATTCGTTCTTATGACGATTTCGTTGCTTTGTCACCCGAAGATATTGAGTCTCTGTCTATATTGAAGGATGCATCAGCTACGGCTGTTTATGGTTCTCGGGCGGCAAATGGTATTTTGCAAGTGACAACACGAAGAGGTAAAGACGGGACAAAACCTCAGATCGATTATAATTTCAATTTGAGTTATGCTCAACCGGGCATTATGCCAGATAAGCTTAATTCATATGAAAGAGCTTTTTATCGGAATGAAGCTGCAATGAATGATGGTGTCGCATTGCCGTTTACAGATGAGGATTTGATGCATTATAAAAATGGTACAGATCCGTTAGGTCATCCTAATACCGATTGGCGCAGAGTTGTTTTAAGAAACTTCGCTCCTCAGCAAAAACATAATATTCAATTCTCGGGAGGATCCGAAATAAATAATTTCTATGTTTCATTAGGTCGTTTAGATCAAGGATCGTTATATCGAAGCGGAACTCATAATCTGGATCGTACCAACTTCCGTTTGAATCAAACAAGTAAAATTCAGAGTATCGGTCTGAAAATGACAACACAGATAGATGGTTATATCGAGAATTACGAACATCCGAATACATCAACGACAGATAGTCCTTACGGAGTCTTCCTTGCTATTCAGGATCAGGCACCTTGGATGCTCGCTTCAAACAAACATGGATTACCATATGTCACCAATCACAATCCTTTAGCAGATACATCCAAAGAAGCCGGCTATATTAAGAAGAAGAAAAATGTAGCGAATGGTTTGCTCGCTCTAGATTGGGCTTTGCCATGGGTAGATGGATTGCATGTGAAAGGGAAC
Source organism: Bacteroidales bacterium (assembly GCA_051657185.1). Classification (GTDB taxonomy): domain Bacteria; phylum Bacteroidota; class Bacteroidia; order Bacteroidales; family UBA7332; genus UBA7332. The sequence continues at coordinate 2,225 of JBOFKE010000339.1, forward strand.
GGGAATTTCAGATACATTTCCCAAGAACAAAAAAACTGGCGTAAGGACGCTCCGCAATACGAATGGGATTCATTTGAACCGCAGGTGGGAGCCCTTCCGACATTATATAAAGATATAGCTACAGGATATAGTTATACCCTTCAATTTTTGACGGATTATACTAAGACATTCGGAAAACACTCAGTTTCGGCACTAGCCGGTTATGAGGCAACTTATGGATTTTCATCATCGCTTTGGGGATCAAGAGATAGTTATCAGTTTGATATAGATCAGATTGGAGCCGGTCCGCAATCGACTATGAAAAATGGTGGGTCCGAAAGCGAATCAGGAAGAGCTGGTTTTGTAGGACAGGCAAAGTATAATTACGATAATCGTTACTTTATCGAAGGAAGTATTCGTTATGATGGTAGCGATAATTTCCCGAAACATAATCGTTGGGGAACATTCTACTCAGGATCTTTCGGATGGTCTGTTGCTGATGAAGCATTTTTTGAGACAATCCGTGAGAAGAATATTTTCAATTCATTGAAATTAAGAGGTTCATACGGCGAAGTGGGTCTGGATAACTGGGATGACCCTTATGCAATAGGTAGGTTTGCCTATATTACTTCATATGGATATAATGGAGAATCTTATGTTATCGGAAATGTGATGCAACCGGGATTTACGGAGGGGGATATACCAAGTCCTGATATTACATGGTTCACAACCCGACAAGTTGACTTTGGTGTTGATTTCAGCTCATTAAATAATCAGCTTTACGGATCAGTTGATTATTTCTATTATCAGACTAAAGGATTTTTGTATCAACCGGACCAGTTAACAACGGGTTATGTTGATCCATTGGGAATGCCTCTGCCAAAGGTGTCAACAGATGGAGAGCATCGTAGAGCAGGATGGGAGTTTCAATTAGGTTACAGAAACTCGATAGGTAAAGTTGAGTATAACGTGAGTGCAAACTACACAATGTTTGATCAGCTATGGGCCAATAATCCGCATGAAAGTTTGGAGAACAAAAAGAATCCATATAAAAGAACAACTCAGCAAAAAGGTTATTGGGGTGTTGGTTATGAAAGTTTAGGATATTACACAGGACCGGAAGATGTTTATAATAGCGTGAAACGTCAGAACTCAACGAATCTTGTTGCAGGGGATGTTAAATACTATGACTTCAACGGAGATGGTGTAATTGACGGCCAAGATCAGATTCGTATCGGTAAAGATGCATTTCCACGAGGTAACTACGGGATAAACTTAGGCTTGCGTTACGGAGGTTTTTCGGTGAATGTATTGTTTCAGGGAGCAACCCGTTATGATATGGAATTAGGTGGTGCTGTGAAAATGAATGCCGGAAATACAGGAACGACGCCTATATACGATTTTCAAAGAGATTATTGGACTCCCGAAAATAGGAATGCGATGTTCCCACGCTTGGTTTCAGCAGCGAGTGTAAATGGTAATAACAATCAGGTGACTAGTGATTTCTGGTTGGTAAGCGGCGCATACTTTAGACTGAAAGACGTTCAATTGATGTATGATTTCAAACATTCATTACTGAAAAGAGTCAATTGGTTGACAACGCTGAATGTTGCTCTGACAGGTCAGAACATTTTCACGATTTCTGAAGCTACAAAGTATGGACTTGATCCGGAAAATGCAAGTACAAATAATTATGCATATCCAATGGAAAGAACATTTGGTATGAGTATTAATTTAGGATTTTAATAAATTGAAAAAACCGATGAAACAAAATATAAAAACAAGCCTATTATCCTTATTGGGTTTTGCTCTGCTGACATCATGTAATGTGATGGATACGCAACCTTTTGAATCATATGATGAAGATTTAGTTTGGGGTTCAAAAAGCACAATAGATGCATTCATATTTGAAACGTATAATAACTCGGTAGCTCTTTATGCCGGAGGATTTCCGGGAGGCGAGGGTTGGACGCCTAATGGGATTAAAAGTGATTTATCCAACACAGATAATTTCCCTTTAGAACGTATAGATCGTTATTATGACTCAGGGTTTAATCGTTTCGGAGCCTTACGCAGATGTAATATGATTATAGAAAAAGGTGGAGCATCCGAAGGATTATCTGAAATACAGAAAAAAGAGGTTGTCGCAGAGGGGCATATGCTTCGAGGTTTGATTTTTTATAATCAGACACAAAGAATGGGACGTTTTATCCCTATTAAAAAGGTTTTGTCTCCAAGCGATTCAATGGATTTTAAAACGCCACTGACTAAAGATCTTGCAGAGAGTTATACACTTGTTATGAGTGATTTCGATAAGGCTATTGAAGGATTACCAGAGGTTTCGGCAAGCGGGCGAGTAAATAAATTTGCAGCTTTAGCTTATAAGTCAGAGGCGGCATTGCAAGCTTATGCTTATACAAAGGATACAAAGTATCTGGATATGGCTATTGAAGCTTCGACACAAATTATCGAATCAGGCAAATACCAGATAGATGAAAATTATGGAGATATGTTTTTGGCTCCCGGAAAGTTTTCGCCAGAGATTATTTTAGGCTATTATCGACTTGATCAGAATACATCATTTGTTTCATTCCAGGAGTTGATAAATGTAGTGCCTAATATTAAAAATGATGAGGTAAAGGGCGTGCAAGGTTCTCCTCTTTTCAAAAATGCAAATGGTATGACATTTGAAGGTTGGGCTATTTATTTCCCTACTCAGGAGATGGTGGATCAGTATCTTACAATTGATGAAGCTACAGGCGAGGCTAAATCATGGGATCAGACGTCTCAATTTAAAAAGAGTGTTCAGGACGATTTAGTAAATCTGACATTAGGATGTTATACAACAATCGCGACGAACGTACCTAGTGAAGAAGATCTGTCGGGTGTGAATGCAAAAGGATCAATTTTAAATAAGGCGGGAAAAGTTATTGATAATGCCAATATTTCGGAACTAATGTATAATAACCGTGATAAACGCTTTTACTCAACGATTGTATATGATTCATGCAGATGGTTTCAGGATGAGATTATCACAACTTGTTGTCAGGGTAATGCATGGGCTGCAGTTCGTAAAGGGCTGGGAGCACCTCAGGATGATTCGTGGTATACAACAGCTACCGGTTATTATTGGAGAAAAAGTGCATATGAACCGAAGCCAAGAGCTTTTCACAGCGCAAAAACTGATTTTCATTTAGTTCTGAAACGTTTAGGCGAAATCTACCTGAATCGTGCAGAAGCTTATTTACTAAAAGGAGATATTGCTTCGGCTGTTGCTGATTTGAATGTGACAAGAGTAAAACATGGTGGATTACCGGCATCTGTAGCTGCAAATATGGAGGAGGCATGGGCTGATTATATGCGTGAACGACGTGTAGATATGGCTATGGAAGGTGATATGTATCATACTTATCTGAGATGGGGTAAATACGGAGGTTACGCAAATAACGGAAAAGCGCCGGGAGAGGCAATCGTAGATTTGAATAAACCAGTACACAAAATTCAGATATCGAAAGATCGTAAACGTTTCTTTACAGCTCAGGTTCTTCGAAATGGAGCATGGGAAAGAACATTTACAGAAAAAAGATATCTGCTTCCAATACCACAAGGTCAATTAGATAAACGTGCAGCAAGTGGTATTATTGATGAACAAAATCCAATGTGGTAAAAAACTAAATTTTGAAGAAATGAAAAAGAATATATATCTGTTAATGGCTTTAATGTTATGTGTATTTACATCATGTCTAACTGCCGGATTGGATGATTTGCCGGAATTTACGGATGCAAATATTACCGGAGTTCAAAAAGTAGAGTATCGTTATAAAAGTGATCAACTCTCTCCGACAGATAATCAACCAATTGTGAAGTATGTCGATCTTTCCAGACAAACAAGTGTGGATAATAAGACAAATACTGTTTCAATCAGTGTTACTGTTCCTGCTGCAAATCCGAGTTCGTTTCCAGAAAATGAACGCGAGAAATGCTCAACATCAAATATCGCTGTGATGGTATCTATATCAACAGCAGCGCGTGTGTTTCCTGTAGGGAATGCACCGAAATTTGGTGTGCCTGGAAACTGGACAAATCCGAATAAATACATTGTCCAGGCAGCTGATGGAACGAAGAAAGAATGGATTGTTCAAGTTGTTAGTTTTAAAAAATAATTAAGTTTATGAATTATTAAATTTTTAGGTATTATGTTGGCTTCCCTACTATGCGAATAGTTGGGAAGCTTTTATTCTTATAATTATAAATTAGTAACAGGATGAAGAAGATTAGCTTATTTGTTTTTGTTTCTGTTTTTCTTATTGCGTGTAGCGTTAATAAAGCAGAGTTGAATGGAGATTCTCAATACGAGGTATTTAACCCTGATGGGATACCTTTCGTGATTGCAGATACCTTATGGGATGTTGATTTGAAAGGAAACCACAGAGCAGTAATTAAAGTAGAACAGCAGGGAGAGCCTGTTGAAGTTTATTTGCCCTGGAGAAGGGCTGATCTTCGTGTAGATGAAAAAATAATAATAGTAGAGGATGCTGCTACAGGTAATCTGATAGAGGATGTAGCGATTAAGTGTTTAAATAATGAATCAGGGGTAATTGAGTTTACGCCCAGTATTTCCGGTATCTATTATGTGTATTATCTCCCGCATAAATTCAGAAAAGGATGGGACGATGCACGTTATTATGTTTGGAACGACTATTTAAAGCTGGATGCAAAACCAGATTCGATATATATCAGAGATGAGAATAAGCATATAAATCAAGCAGAGGTTTTACGTTTTGAAAGCCGCACAAAGTTTGATTATTTTACTCCGATGGGCCTTGTCGCAACTCATCAGGAAGAGGACTCAATTAAAAAACTATATTCAGATGATTTGATTGTATTTGCTGAGGATAGAGCCTATCCGATTCGTCTGACAAGAAAGTTACCTGCAAAATGGGCTAAAAAGATTCCATCAGCTCATTTCGAAGGAAAAGCGAGTCGGAATGAATACTATGTTTGGCAATATGGTATTTGGGCGGCAAAGAAAGAATTGAAAAATATTCAGATAAAATTTAGTGATCTGAAAAATGGAGATGCTGTCATTAATGCCCGTGAGATTACTTGCTTTAATCTGGAAGGTGTAAATTGGAATGGTGATTCATTGAAACTGAATGTAGATGTTCCTAAGGATAGACTACAGGCAATGTGGTGCGGAGTACAGATTCCTGAAAATGCAAAAACTGGTTTATATAAAGGAGCTGTGACTATAACTGCAGATAATCAGGAGGCACAAGTCTTTGATTTAGAAATTGGCGTTGATAATCGGATATTGGAAGATAAAGGGGATGGTGATTTGTGGAGACATGCACGACTGAGATGGTTAAATTCAACAATCGGAGCAGATAACAAAATCGTTCCACCCTATGATTCTTTAGAGGTTTGTGATCAAAAAATTAAAGCAACAGAGAAACTTGTAGAGTTGGCAGAAAGCGGACTACCATCATCTATTAAGGTAAATGGAGAAGAGATTCTGCAAATGCCGGTAAATCTTCTTGTAGTGACGGATCAAGGTGTATTATCTTTTGATGCAGTTCGTTCTGCTTTAACAGCGAAAGGTGAAGGTCAGGTTACATGGGAATCAAAAGGATCGGCGTCCGGTGTCGATTATAAATGCGAAGCCCTAATGGAATATGATGGTTATATTCATTATAGTATTACCCTCGAAAGCAATACAGATGTACAGGTTAAAGACGTACAGTTGCAAACGGGTTATACGCCTTCAACATCTGCTTATTTTATGGGATTAGGTTATCCCGGAGGATTAAATCCTCAGAAATATGAATGGAAATGGGACGGTCCCTGGGATAGTTATTGGATTGGTTCTGATAAGGCAGGATTGCATGTCGAATTCAGAGGAGGCTCATATCATGGCCCTCTTTTGAATGATTATAAGCCTGCAGCACCTGCCAGTTGGTTTAATTCGGGAAAAGGGAATATCAAACTGGATCGAAATAATGTTTTTGTCAATATAGGCGATACATTATTAGGATCGAAGGGTATTAAGTTTGAATTTGCTCTTTTGGTAACGCCTGTTAAGCCGGTGAATACAAAGAAGCATTTTAATGAACGTTATTTTCATGCTGAATCATCAGATTTTAATAAAGCCGCAGAAGAAGGTGCCAATATTGCAAATATTCACCATTCGAGGAAATTGAATCCCGTGATTAATTATCCGTTTATTGTTCGTGATTCGTTAATTGCTTTTATTAATGAACAACATGAGCAGGATCGGAAAGTTAAACTCTATTACACAATCCGGGAATTATCCAATTATGTTCAGGAAATCTATGCTTTAAAGAGTCTGAATCAGGAAATCTTTGCACCGGGTGTCGGTTATGGTACACCTTGGCATATGGAGCATCTGATCGAAGATTATCGTCCTGCCTGGTATACCGAGTTGCCGGATCAGGAAGCAGATGCTGCATTGGTGTTAAGTGGTTTCTCCCGTTGGATTAATTATTATCTGGAAGGGTTACGCTGGATGTTTGAAAATTATCAGATTGATGGGATATATATGGACGATGTTTCGTTTGACCGCAATGTGATGAAGCGTATTCGTAGAATAATATCTATGTACAGACCAGAAGCAGTTATTGATCTTCATTCAAATACAGATTACTCCAAAGGTCCTGCTAATCAATATACAGATTTCTTTCCTTATTTGGACAGGCTATGGTTTGGTGAGCATTTCTGGTATGATCGAATGACACCGGATCAATGGTTTGTTCAGTTTTCGGGAATACCTTTCGGCATGATGAGTGAAATGCTTCAGGATGGAGGAAACAGATATTTGGGAATGGTGTATGGAACAACAGCGCGTCATTCTTATGGTCAATATTCTCCGGCGCCGGTTTGGAAATTATGGAAGGATTTTGGGATAGATGATGCTGAAATGATCGGATACTGGGATTCTGAATCTCCCGTAAAAACAACAGAAGAAAATGTAAAAGTGACATCTTTTGTGAAATCTAATAAAGTTTTACTATCTTTGGGTAATTTTGATTCAAAGAGCCACAAAATAAAACTTAAAATCGATTGGGGAAAACTGGGCCTTGATAAAAATAAGGTTCAGATAATAGCTCCTTATGTTGAAGATTTCCAGGAGGAAAGAATGATTAAGTTGGATGATAATCTTGAAATACAGGCTAAAAAGGGCTTATTATTAGAAATACTATATTAATTACTTTAAAACCTATGAAAAGAAAAAACACTTTTCGTTTTCTTTATTTATCGGCTTTAGTCGGCTGTACACTTCCGAGTGTCAGTTTCGCTAATTCCCGTGACGTAAGAGAACGCATTAAATGGGTGAACACAGAAGCATTGGAGTTGGCGATCGAAGATATGAAGAGCCAAAAGGGATTTGATTACACCAAAGCAAAACAAAAGCTTAGTTATATTAAAAAAAACCTACCCGCTGTTTTAGAAAATATTAATGGAATAGATAGTACAGTTGCTTTAACTCAAGCTAAAGAAATTATTGCTAATCAGAGAGAAATTACTTTATCGAATCCAGCTTTGGATATGGATAAAATCGTAGTTACTAAATTTGGATTGGGGAAAGATGCCCGTCGTGCATTTGCAAATAAAATGTGTATGCCATTCAGCAACTATATGGGGTTGATTGAAACACCTTCAACAGGTTATAATGCCGAGATCTGTGAGTTATCGGATCTGCGCAAACCCGAAATGAAAAAGCGTACAATTTTTAAACCGGAATGTGGAGAAGGTATTGCTGATGTTCAAATGCACTGGAATGCTGATCGTTTAATTTTTGCAACTCCGAAACCAACTATTCTGGATGGTTTCTATAATCAGGAGTATCATAACTGGCATATTTACGAAATTGGGGTTGATGGGAATAACCTGACGCATATATCTAAAGCTCCTGAGCAGGATTTGGAATATGCTGACCCATGTTATTTACCTGACGGACGTATTTTGTTTACAACGAATATCGGATACAACGGTATTCCCTGCGAACACGGTGAACGTGTTATTATGAACCTGGCATTGTATGATCCAAAGGATAATTCAATGCGAAAAATCACTTTCGATCAGGATGGTAACTGGTCTCCAACTGTATTGAATAATGGTCGTATCATGTATACACGTTATGAATATACTGATTTAACCCATTATTTTACACGCATTATTATGCATTCAAATCCGGATGGGACTGAATGTAAGGCATTATACGGAAGTAATTCATACTGGCCTACCAGTGTGTATGACATGCAGCAATTGCCAAATGCCGGTAATAAGTTTGTAGGGATTGTATCAGGCCACCACGGTGTGCCGCGTTCAGGGAAATTGATCGTATTTGATCCGGCACAGGGTCGTCAGGAAGCTGATGGTGTTGTTCAGGAAATACCTTTTAGAAAACGTAAGGTTGAGCCTATTATCCGTGACCGTCTGGTTGATGGCGTGTATCCTCAATTCAGCCGTCCATTTCCATTGAATGATAAATATTTTCTGGTATCGGCAAAACCTCATAAAGATGCTTTGTGGGGAATTTATTTGGTTGACGTCTTTGATAATATGACTTTGATTGAAGAGTCGGAGGGTACAGGTTATATTACACCAATACCTGTTAAGAAGCGTGCGGTACCACCGGTAATACCTGACAAGGTTAACTTGAAAGAGAAAGAAGCTACTGTCTTTATTCAAGATATTTATGAAGGACAAGGTTTACAGAATGTACCTAAAGGGACAGTGAAAAAACTTCGTTTATTTGCGTATGAATATGCTTACATGAAATCTCCTTCAGACTTTGATGCATTAGGTGTTCAAAGCGGATGGGACTTAAAACGTGAGCTGGGAACTGTAGATGTTGAGAAAGATGGTTCTGTTATCTTCAAAATACCTGCAAATACACCTGTTTCTATTCAGCCTTTGGATGAAAACGGACATGCAATTCAATGGATGAGAAGTTGGTTTACTGCAATGCCAGGAGAAGTTATATCATGTGTCGGTTGTCACGAAGATCAAAATACAGTTCCGATTCCTAAACGTGTGATTGCATCAACGAAGAAACCGGTATCACTTACAGCACCTGTAGGTGGAACAAGACCTTTTGCTTTTGAGAATGAAATCCAACCGATCTTGGATAAATATTGTATTTCATGCCATGATGGATCTTCAGAAGCGGTAGATCTTACTGGAAAAGAAAAGACTGAATATGTGCGTTGGGGTAACTACACAACACACCGATATATGAAGAATAGCTACTTAGCACTTCATCCGTATGTATATCGTCAGGGTCCGGAAGCAGAAATTAAAGTATTGGATCCTTATGAGTATCATGGATCAAATAGTGAATTGATTCAAATGATTGAAAAGGGTCATAATAATGTGAAGTTAGACTCAATGGATATGAATACGCTTTATAAATGGGTTGATTTCAATGCTCCGTATTTTGGTGACTTAGAAATCTCAGGAAGATATAAAGCGACATTTGAACAATATCCACGCAGACAGCAATTGATGCGTAAATATGCAAATGTTTCTACAGATTGGAAAAAAGAGTTGGCGGATTATTCAAACTATCTGAAAGCAAATCCTACTCCTGCAGTTCAACCGGAACCGGTGAAACAAACTAAAGTTGATTTGAAGAAAATCAATGCATGGGGATTTGATGCGGAACAAGCCCGCCAAAAACAACTTTCAAGTAACTCAGAGACTGAAAAAGTTGTAGAAATTATGCCTGGCGTTAATATGCATTTTACCTGGATTCCTGAAGGTTCATTTATGATGGGTAAAGATAAAGGTGGAAAACAAGCCGTAGATCACAAAAAAGTAAATATCGGAAAAGGTTTTTGGATGGGTACTTTAGAGGTGACTAACGAGCAAGTCCGATCATTAATGCCTGAACATGATAGTCGTTTTATTGGCCAGCAATGGAAAGATCATACGACTCCGGGATATACAGCAAATGATGCAAACCAACCGGCTATTCGCGTAACTTGGGAGAAAGCAAAAGAGTATTGCAAACTTTTGAGTGATAAAACAGGACTGAACATTAAACTACCTACAGAAGAACAATGGGAGTGGGCTTGTAGAGCCGGTAGTACGGGAGATATGTGGTATGGTGATCAATCATCGGTTTATTCAGAATATGAGAATTTAGCTGATTTCACAATCAAAGATTTAGCTGTATGGGGACTTGAACCAACAGTGCCTATGCCAGATAATTTCTTCTGTCGTCAATTCTGGGATTATGTACCACGCGATAAAGAATCGAATGATAAAAATTTGATTAGTTCTAAAGGTGGTCAATATAAAGCAAATCCTTGGGGATTGTATGATATGCATGGAAATGTTGCTGAATGGACTGACTCAGACAGTAAAGAGGCATCTTTCTCTAATCATAAAATTGTAAGAGGTGGTTCCTGGAGAGACAGATCTTCTAAAGCTACTGCTTATTCACGTCGTTATTATAAACCATGGCAAGCTCCATATAATGTGGGATTCCGTGTTGTAATTGATTAAATAGTAAAAGTCTTTCCGGTTTAAATAGCCGGAAAGACTTTTTTTTATTGATCTATTCATCTTACTTTAATCAGATTATCTATTTCTCTTGTTTTATAAATGAATAATTTAACAATCTTGATTCGTAGAAATTTTATAAAATATGCGATATTTGCATTAAACCGAATGTAAATTCTTTTTAAGAGAGAAAACTGAACACAATGAATTTATTAAAATTAGCATGTTATTCTACAACTGCTTTATTGCCATTTGTAGCTACAGCTCAAAAAAGTGCAAAGCCAAATATTGTTTTTATCCTATGTGATGATATGGGATACGGTGATTTGGCTTGTTATGGACAAAAGTATATTAATACACCGAACTTAGATAAAATGGCATCTGAAGGGATGCTATTTACTCAGGCTTATGCAGGAGCTCCAGTTAGTGCACCATCACGTGCTACATTTATGACGGGGCAGCATACAGGGCATACACATATTCGTGACAATAAAGAGTATTGGAGTGGGGAAGTACAATATGGTGTTTGTACAGATTATGCTGTTGCAGGACAAGAACCTTTAGATCCTAATCGTAAAGTGATTTCTGAAATCTTACAGGATAATGGTTATAAAACGGCTCAGTTCGGAAAATGGGCAGGGGGATATGAAGGATCAGTTTCTACGCCTGACTTAAGAGGTATTGATGAGTATTATGGATATATTTGCCAATACCAGGCACATTTACATTATCCTAACTTCTTAAATCGTTTCAGCAAAAAGGCTGGAGATAAAGAAGTCATTCGTCTTGAACTAAAGCAAAACACACAACATCCCATGTATGGCGAAGGCTACGAAAATCGTCAGGAATATGCGGGTGATTTGATTCATCAGGCAGCGATGGATTTCCTTCGTGACCAAAGTGAGGAGCAACCCTTTTATGCGGTATTAACCTATACACTTCCGCATGCAGAATTATATCAACCTAATGACTCAATTCTGCAGTATTATGTAAATAAGTTTACAGATGATAGCAGTTATCCGGGTTCGGATGGAAAGAATTCTTATATCAATGGTACACGTACAGGGGGAACTGCCGGCTCTCGTTATAATCCGACATTAAACCGTCATGCTCAATTTGCAGCAATGATAACACGATTGGATGTATATGTTGGTGAAGTAATGCAGCTTCTTAAAGAAAAAGGCTTAGATGATAATACATTAGTAATTTTCTCGAGTGATAACGGACCTCATGAAGAGGGTGGTGCTGATCCAAAATACTTTGGAAGAGACGGCAAACTGAAAGGTGTTAAACGTGATGTTTACGAAGGAGGTTTCCGTGTACCTTTTATTGCTAAATGGCCGGGTGTGATTAAAGAAAATGTTGTTTCAGATCATATTTGTGCATTCTGGGATTTAATGCCGACGTTTACAGAACTGGCAGGGGCTGATGTCAAAAAATATGTTCCTTACACCGATGGTATTTCTTTTGTACCGACCTTGACAGGTAAAGGCAAACAAAAGAAACATGACTATTTGTATTGGGAGTTTATGGGTAAATATGCAGTACGTAGTGGCGACTGGAAATTGATCTATAAACTTCAGCCTGCAAAAGAAAAAGGCGCTAAACGTGAAATGGGTTATGAACTTTACAATTTAGCTCAGGATATACACGAGGATAATAACTTGATTGATAATCCGAAATATAAGTCAATTGTAAAAAAACTACAGAAGGCTATGAACGAACAACATACGCCTGTTGGTACTTTCGAAACGAAAGCAGCTGTAGCTCAAAAATAATTAATCGTTTAGACTCTACGATTAAATACAAAAAAAGCAGTGTACTCTCTTAATAGAGTACGCTGCTTTTTTTGTTTCATTAGAATTATTGTATCTTCGTATATTCTTAAAAAATAATACCTGACATGGAACACAATTACAGAAAATACCTTCTTTCGACATTATTGCTGACATCCTCTATTCAAGCACAGGAGTATAAATCGCTCGCAGGAAAGTGGAACTTCCGACTGGATAATCATGACAAAGGAGTCTCAGAAAAATGGTATTCCAAAACATTGGATCAACAAATCCTGTTACCCGGAACAACTGATGAAGCTGGTTACGGAAAAAAGACAACAGGATCTGATTTCGGAATACTTACACGAGCTTATAAATATTATGGGCCTGCCTGGTACCAGAAAGAAATAATTATTCCCGAAGATTGGAAAAACAAAAGAATATTCCTGGAATTGGAACGCGTTATGTGGGAGTCTAAAACTTATATAGATGATCAGGAATTATCTACATTAGATGCCTTGAATTCACCACATATACATGATTTGGGATATTTAAAGCCCGGGAAGCATAAGCTAACTATTCGTATTAATAATGATCTGATTCACAATATCGGAGATAAAGGACATGCCTATACAGAATATACACAAAGTATATGGAATGGGGTAGTAGGTAATATCAGGCTTATAGCTAAGGATGATATACGATTTATTTCCCCGCGTATAGAGACATTTGTTTCCCGACCGGCATTACAGATACAGGATACAATTATAAATGACAGTCCTAAACAGAAACGCATTAATCTTCAACTGACAATTAAAGAAAGGGGCAAAGAGGAGATATTCTATTCACAAGTGTATCCGGTGAATTTGAAAAAAGGGAAAAATCCAATCGATTTGAATTTACCTGTCTCAGATGAGGTGAAGTTGTGGGATGATATGAATCCATTCCTTTATGAGGTTTCGCTTACTTTGATTGATCTGAAGGATAAATCAAGGAGTTACGATTGTTTTACCCAAGAAATAGGTTTTCGGGAAATAACCGTCGATAAATCGAAAATAAAAGTAAATGGTAAACCTGTTTTCTTACGAGGTAATCTGGATTGTGTGCATTTCCCTCTTACGGGATACCCATCATGCGAAGTTGAAGATTGGGAGAGAATATTTCGGATTTATAAAGCTTATGGACTAAATCACGCCCGTTTTCATTCGTGGTGTCCACCACGAGCAGCTTTTATCGCGGCCGATCGAATTGGGATTTATCTGCAACCCGAGGCTATATGGATTGATTGGTGGATGACCAATACCCCGGATAACAGACCCGAAATGAAAACAAAAGGAAAGCCTGACGGATTAGGTAAAAATCCTTCTGCAGACTTATTTACACAAGCAGAATTAAAACGCATGGTTCAGGTATATGGCAATCATGCGTCATTTGCGATGATGTGTATCGGGAATGAATTGGGAAATTCCGATTTTGATGTGATGCAGACTTGGATAGAACCCTATCGCAAGAAGGATCATCGAAGAATTTACGCTGTTTCGACAGCTCGTAAAGTAATGCCCGTAGATCAGTTTATGGCAACACATTATTTGCCTGGAATCGGTTCAACCCGAGGAATTAAAGGAGGTGCATCAACTGATTGGGATTTTGAAGATACTTATTCCAAATCAGATATACCTGTGATTGCTCATGAAATTGGACAATGGCCGGTTTATCCCCGTTGGAGTGAAATAAAGAAATATACGGGAACATTGAAAGCTCGTAATTTTGAGGAATTCAGAGCGCAGGCACAGAAAAATCATATTGAGAATCAGAATGAAGACTTCGTCAGAGCTTCCGGAGCTTTGAATCAACTGATGTATAAATACGAAATAGAGTCATTCCTGCGTACTCCTTCCTGTGCAGGGATACAATTACTTAGTTTGCAGGATTATCAAGGACAGGGAGAAGCTCTTATCGGTTGGCTGGATGTGTTTTATGATAGTAAAGGGATAACTACGCCTGATAAATTCAAGGCTCATCACGACACAACAGTCACGCTGCTACGAATGCCAAAATACGTATGGGAAAATAATGAAACATTCAATGCGAAGATGCAGCTGGCGCACTATGGCAATAAAGATATCACAGACCAGATAGAATGGAAGCTAAATTATCCGGATGGCAGGTTGCTGGCATCCGGCATCTCTTTGTCTCAGCAGTTTGAGCGTAGTACTTCTAAAACCGTTGATAGTCTGGCAGTGTCCTTAAATCAGATAAAGGAAGCAACACGATTGATTGTGACGCTATCGCTTAAAGATCACACTGCTTCTAATCAATGGTCAATCTGGGTTTATCCGTCTATGTTAGATACAGCTAAGGGAAATGTAGTCGTTCGCAATCGATTAGAAGATAAGACATATGAAGAACTGCTGAAAGGTGCGGCCGTATTATTAGATGCTTCAGCTTTGGGTAATGAAGAAACAATGGATCCGCTAAGCTTTTATCCGCTTTACTGGTCACTGACATTCTTCCCGGGACAGGGAAAAAATACAATAGGTCTTTTAGTAAAAGATAAACATCCCGCTTTAGCATCCTTCCCTACCGAATATCATAGCGACTGGCAATGGCAGAAGCTCTACAAAAATGCAAGAGCTTTTTATTTGAACGACTATCCGGAAAGCTATCAGGCGATAGCCCAGCCGATAGACGATTTTCATCGAAATAATAAATTGGGAGCAATATTTGAAGTTAAGGTAGGAAAAGGTAAGCTGTTGGTTTCGGGTTTTCCCTTGTCAGACGAGACCAACCCGGTGGTCAGACAACTTAAAAATTCATTAATAAACTACATGAACACCTCTGCTTTTAATCCGCAGACAGAGCGTTCAGTAGATCAGTTGAAAAAGGTTTTTACTTATCGTGAACCAATTGTAAGTGAAGTACCTCAAGAGTTTGATAATTCCGTTCTGTATATTGCATGTGCTGCTTTAAACGAGAACAAGAATCAAAATATACCTTGGGGGAAAGCGTTAGATAAAGTTGTTTCCAAAAAGAAAACAGCCTATGAAGTAGCTTGTGATGGTGTGTGGACAGATAACTCAGGTACAGCCTGGCATGGGAAGAATATAGACATGAAGATTAAATGTCCGCAAGGTATGATTGGGTCGCTTTATCTGTTTTTCGAAGACTGGAACAATAACGGACGGAGTGGGTCCATTCGTTTTGAAGGACGGGATTTTGATCTTCCTGCACACAACAAGCAAGGTACATGGGTAAAGCTTCATGTAATGCGTGAGGATTCTAATGACGGAACATTAACAGTAAGTGCAAAGGCCTTGACGGGTCCGAATCTGATGATCTCCAAAGTGGCACTCTTAGAGGAGTAGCA
>JBOFKE010000340.1:0-2885 GCA_051657185.1 Bacteroidales bacterium
TTCAATGCGTTACCACCTGTTGTTGTTTCAGGATTGCCAAACATTACACCGATTTTCTCGCGTAACTGATTGATAAAGATACAAGTCGTGTTTGTTTTGTTAATGATACCTGTAAGCTTACGAAGAGCTTGTGACATCAAACGAGCTTGTAACCCAACTTTATTTTCACCCATTTCACCATCGATCTCTGCTTTCGGAGTCAAGGCTGCTACCGAGTCAATAACAACAAGATCAACAGCTGACGAACGAATCAGTTGTTCAGCAATTTCAAGAGCTTGCTCACCGCTATCCGGTTGAGCAATCAAAAGTTCTTCGACATTTACACCTAATTTTTCGGCATAGAAACGGTCAAAAGCATGTTCAGCATCAATGATAGCCGCGATACCACCTTGTTTCTGAACCTCAGCAATAGCATGGATTGCCAATGTTGTTTTACCGGATGATTCAGGTCCGTAGATTTCAACCACACGACCACGTGGATATCCGCCAACGCCTAACGCCATATTCAGTCCGATTGATCCTGAAGGAATAACAGCAACTTCTTCAATTTCCTGGCTACCCATTTTCATGATAGCTCCTTTTCCGAAGTTCTTTTCAATCTTATCCATCGCCGATTGAAGCGCTTTTAGTTTTTCTATTTGTGCAGGAGTCTTTTCCATATATTTGATTTAATATGATATGAAAAAAGGTGAAGGATATATATGTTACGCATATCACACCACTTCACCTTTTCAAAATTCGTATTTTATTATAGTTCTAACTCACCATTGTGAATTTCATGCCAAGGTAAACCTTGTTTGTTCAATTGTTCCATGAATGGATCCGGATTGAACTCTTCAACATTGTAAACCCCTGCTTTTTTCCATTCACCTTTTAAGAACATCATAGCTCCGATCATAGCAGGAACACCCGTTGTGTAACTTACACCCTGAGCGCCTGTTTCATCGTATGCTGCTTTGTGTGAACAGTTGTTGTAGATGTAATAAGTTTGTTCTTTTCCATCTTTTAAACCGCGGATACGGCATCCGATTGATGTTTCACCTACATAGTTTTCACCAAGTTCACCCGGATTTGGAAGAACCGCTTTCAAGAACTGGATAGGAACGATTTCCATACCGTTGTACATGATTGGTTCGATACTTGCCATACCGATGTTTTGGATTACACGTAAGTGTGTCAGATACTCCTGACCGAAAGTCATCCAGAAGCGTGCACGTTTGAGTGTAGGATAGTTTTTAACTAACGACTCAAGCTCTTCGTGATAAATCAGGTATGATTCTTTCGGACCTACGTTCGGGTAGTTAATTGGCTGATGGATTTCGTGTGGTTCTGTTTCAACCCACTCACCGTTTTGCCAGTATTTACCTTTTTGAGTAACCTCACGGATATTGATTTCCGGATTAAAGTTAGTAGCGAATGCTTTACCGTGATCACCGGCATTACAGTCTACAATATCCAGATATTGAATTTCATCGAAGTAATGTTTCGCAGCATAAGCTGTGAACACACCTGTTACACCCGGGTCAAATCCACAACCTAAAATAGCTGTTAGACCTGCTTCTTTGAATTTCTCCTGATAAGCCCATTGCCATTTGTACTCAAATTTAGCCTCATCAAGCGGTTCATAATTGGCAGTATCCAAATAGTTAACACCGCAAGCAAGACAAGCGTCCATGATTGTTAAATCCTGGTAAGGCAAAGCTACGTTGATTACGATATCTGGTTTGTACGAATTGAATAGTTCGATCAGTTCGTTTACATTATCTGCATCAACTTTAGCAGTTTTAATACGATTTCCACCTACGGCTGCTGCAATAGCGTCGCATTTAGATTTTGTGCGGCTCGCAAGCATAATCTCAGTAAATACTTCCGGATTTTGTGCTACCTTGTGAGCTACTACTGTGCCAACTCCGCCGGCACCAATAATTAAAACTTTTCCCATTTTTTAATGTCTGATTAATAGATTGCTTTACGCATAAAACTTGGAAAACCAGATACTCTTTTTCGATTTGAAAATGATTATCAGATAATTCGAATGCAAACCTACTAAAAAAGATTTGATTTGTTTCGCTCGTAAATCTTAATCTTCCTTGTAATTATTACTTTCTTCCGAAGTAAGTTATCAAAGAAGCTTTTGCAATCGTATATTGGTTAAGAACAAAACCTACAAGTGCCGGATTGGCATCTTTGTTAAGTCCGATACTTCGGGTGTTTAATGCGTGAATTGTGAAAATATAACGATGTGGTTTATCGCCTTTCGGAGGACAAGGACCGCCGTATCCGTGGGTCAGATAATCATTCAGACTTTGAATACTCATAGCCGGTGCTACTTTTTTTCTCAGATTGCCTGCATCACTATCCAGCGAATTTACTTCGGCAGGTATATCAAAAATAATCCAGTGCCACCAGCCACATCCTGTTGGTGCATCGGGATCATAAACGGTAATGGCAAAACTTTCGGTGCCTTCAGGTGCGTTTACCCAACTTAATTGGGGAGAAATATTCTCGCCATGTAACTCTTCATTCTTAAATACGTGCTTCATCGGACATTGTCCTTCAAGTTCTTCACTCAGAAGCGTAAACGATTTGTACTCTTTCATGGGGCGTTTGTTATTAGGTTAGCAATAAAAACAAATATATAGAAAAACTACAACTTACAAACAGATGAGCACGAAATAAAGTTGCTTTACTTCTGCTATAATCTTTTTAAATTTATATCCATGTTTGAATAGCTATCTGAATGAATCTTTTTATTTTTACACCATTCAACCCGCTTACGACAAAACTATGAATAATCAATTGGAAAGAAATGAAATTGCACAGCTCTGGAAACTTGCTTTTGGCGATACAGATGATTTTATTCAGCGCTATCTGGATATAGCAGA
>JBOFKE010000341.1:0-3124 GCA_051657185.1 Bacteroidales bacterium
TGGCAATTCGCATGGCAATTGCATGGCAATTGAGCTTGAATTGCAATGGAGACGTAAGCTTATCAGCGAAAAATTCTTTATTCGCAAAACCCTAGCGTTCTTAAATTTAAGAACACACTATATTATCGAACAAAAAAAATTGGGAAATTAAATATGTTCGCTACATTTGCAGTGTTCTTAAATTTAAGAACACTATTAAATCGCGAACAAAAGTATGAATATTGAATATCAAGAACTATTGAATGATGCTATTGACAATCTGAAGATTGTCACTGGATCTGAAAAGATTTCCATTAATGGTGATGAAAGAAAGATTATCTGGATTAATGGATTTAAGTTTTGCTATGTCATAAAAAAGACATTGAGTAATGCTAATATTGGTGCTACGATTAAAGAGCTCACCCTATTAAATGAGAATGAGGGACTTCCTGCACTTCTTATTGTTGGAAAAATCTTCCCTAAACAAATTGATAAGTTAATAGCAGCTGGTAAAAACTACGTTGACAGAGTTGGCAACTGTGATATACGATATGATAATTTGACAATTAAAATTGCCGGGATTAAGAACACAGAGAAAATTGAGATAGATAAGACTACTGAACCAATTATCAAATTAGTTCTGTACTTTTTACAAGAGGCAAAACATGTTGATCAGCCATTTAGAGAAATTCAAGATAAGACAGGTGTATCACTTTCAACAATCAATAAAACTACGAATATCCTCAAGGCAAAGAATTTCCTTGTAACTACAGAGAATGGAAGACGCATTGCGATGCGTGATGAACTTATAGAATGGTGGCAGCAGCAATATAATGAATTCTTAAAACCAAAACTTCTTGTTAAGAGAATGGCATTTCGCACACCTGAAGCGCGTAAAAATTGGAAAGATATTCTACTTCCATACGGAATGTATTGGGGAGGTGATTGTGGTGCAAATATTCTTGATGGATATCTGATACCTGGAGATTTTGAAATTTATAGTGAGGTTGTCAGCACACAGTTATTCAAAACAGGTGCAATAGTTCCTGATTCAAATGGAGAAATCAAAATCTATAAGAAGTTTTGGATAGGTGAAAGTGATAAAAATATCGCCCCCAAATTAGTGATTTATGCGGACCTATTAGGAGACGGAGATAGCCGTTGTCATGAAGCTGCCTTAAGACTTAAAGAAAATGGAATATAAAATAACACGAGATTCAATACAGAATGATTTGCTCTATGATACCCTGAAAACTTTGAGTAAAGTGATGGCAGAATTAAGCCTTGATTTATATGTTATTGGTGCACTGGCTAGAGATATTACCATGGAAATTTTAGGAATACCTGCTTCATCTCGAAGAACAAAGGATCTTGATGTCGCTATTGCTCTATCAGATTGGAGTCAGTTTGATACATTAAAGAGTTTTCTACTGGAAAATAATTTTATAAAAGGTACTCCTAAACAAAGATTCTACTATAAAGGAGAGGATGGTAACAATGATTACGAGTTGGATGTTGTTCCATTCGGGGAACTTGAAATCAATGAAACGATTACTTGGCCACCGGAGGGTAATCCACAGATGTCTGTAAAATGTTTCATAGATGTAATGGCTATTGCCGATACTGTAATTATTGATGACGATTTTTCTATAAAAATAGCTCCTCTCTCAGGTCAATTCTTGATTAAATTTGACACATGGCTTGACAGGCACTTAGTGACGAAAAAGGATGCTGTTGATCTGTTTTACCTGATGAACAACTTCTATATTGCTTATGTATGTTTTAAGCAACCAGTTCCAGATGAAGTAAAGGAAAGCTCTGAAGATTTCGACCCATTAATAGGAGGCGCAAGGTGGATCGCATGTGAAATGAGAGAATTTTTAACAGAAGAGCATCTTAAATTTTATGCCACCGAATTACAAAAGCAAATTGATCTTGCTGAGAATAGTCCATTGATTAATGATATGTCGACCAGTAGTCTAATAAAGGATCCATACTTGAACATCAGATATGCACTTATTGCCATGGTTGAAATTCTTAATAAGCATGACGATGATAATCAATAGTTTTTCCGTAGGCAGTAATATTTACTCGAACGAAGATTGTTTACTTGTCAAACAAATAGATAGCAAAAGAACTATTGCAGTATTGGCAGATGGTATCGGAGGATTCTCTTTAGGCAAAGAGGCTTCAGAGATAATAGTAAATGCTATAACTGATTTTATACACGATAATCATGAACATTTTTCTGCAGAAGAACTTTTAAATCAAGCTTTATTACATGCCGATACATTAAATACCAAAAGAAGCGTTGAAACTCATTGCAAGATGGGTGCTGCTGTAGCTGTTGCATATATCGATGGAGAAAATATTCATTTCACCTGGCTCGGTAATGTGAGAATATACCTTGCTAGTTCAGAAGGGTTCAATCAACTTTCAACTGACCATACTCTTGAGGTGGGTTACGGAAAAACTCTACTGACAAGATGTATTAAAGGAGGTGGATTAAGAGATGATATACCATATAAATCATGTTCTATAGAAGCAGAGAGCACTCTCATACTTTGTACTGATGGTTTATATAAACATATTGATGTCAATCAATTATTGGATATATCTACTATAGAGGCATCTGAAGATGATGCCTCTATGATAAAAGTTGCGTTTTAGAGTTCAAGGGTAATGGAATTGCTAACTTTAGCTAGACATTGAGATAAGATAGAAAACAGTAGCTATATTTATAACTACTGTTTTAATTGTCATCTTTGTTAGTACTATCGTACTCTAAAGCATTATTCAAAATTATTACTCTTGACAAATGTCGAAATTGTCTTGGTATTACTAATCCTTTCTGAAGAGAATGTATGTATTGAAGCAAATAAGAAAAATACAAATAAACAAAATATCCCAAACGCAATATTATTCTCAATAAAGCATCTGAATACAAGTATAATACCAATAGCAAATACCAATGTACCCCAAAAGAAGAAGATACTATATACTAAAGAAATTGCTATAAGCAATATTCCAACGATGGCAACAATACTTCCATAAAGTAACTTGCCTTGAGAAAAAAATGATAATTTCATTGTCCTTAAATTTAATGTTAATATCTCGAAATATTTTCAATATGAATCTTCCAATT
>JBOFKE010000342.1:0-1560 GCA_051657185.1 Bacteroidales bacterium
ACGAATTTATAAAAGCTACAGCATATAATAGTTGTATAAATACAGAATCTCATTTAGAGCGATTTTCAATGTTCTAAATGAGATTTCTTATTTTATGGAAACAATAGGTTACAATTATTGGCTTATATCTTGTTGAAAACACTCACTAAAGTACTGGTATATAGATTTCTGTTTTAAGTTTCTCTGGAACTGTACGGCGCGGGTCGCTGACATATTTTTCATAGCAATAATGGCTGCGGGCTTCCCATCCGTTCTTTGCAAGTAACTCTCCATAAATGCGATCGTAAGCGCCACCTATTTTATGATATTCGCCGATATAGGTAAACATGGCAAACTGTCCGCCCGCAATCTCCTTCACGCCTATCTCCCCGTTCGGTTCGGCCGTTTTGCAGATACGAATACAAACATCACAGTGCAGATTCTCATCCGGCGTTACCTCCGGATTATCATAATAAAGAGCCAGATGCTCAATACCCGCAGAAAAAAGTCCCTGCCTTTTTATTTCCTGCCACATCTTTTCGTACAATCCGCTATAATCAACGGATTTATAATCACCCTTTACACTTATATACAAAACCTGTTTTGCATCCTGCTTAACAATTTTACCCTTCGAAAGCTTTACTTCCGCAGATAGCTTTTGAGTTGTCATAATCTGATAGTTTTTTGTTTGACGATATTTTGACGGCGAGATACCAAAGAATTTGACAAACGACTTAGTAAGCGATGATGGCATATCATACCCTACTTTATAGGCAATATCCGCAACAGGCATATGCGTATAGCGCAGCAGTTTAGCAGCGCGCAATGCTCTTTCACGAACAATAAAAGCACCGATTGGTTCTCCCAGATAAGCCCGCATCACACGATGGAAATGAAACGGAGAAAAAGCCGATAATTCAGCTAGCCTCTGAATACTTATTTCCGTATCAATATGCGCTCTCACGTGTTCGATCACCCGATCAACCCTCTTCAAATAATCTTCCTGTGTTGTCAGTTTTTTTCTCATTATGGTGCAAATGTACTATTTCGAAAGTACAATAACTTTTCCTGTTTTGCTAAATAAAAAGGATTCCTATTGGTTTATTCACTTTTATGATAATACTAGTTTGATCAAAATAGTGTCATCAAATTTAGACTGGCATTTTAGAATAATTATATTTGCAGATCAATACAAGTGGTTATTTTACAAATGATTAATGTAAATGAAGCTGCCGACTATATGTAGTAAGTGCATTTTTTGATACATAATCCGAGAGAAAATAGCTGATTTCCAAAAATAAGAATACGATTTAAGCCGATATTTATCAATGAATACTTTTCCATCAATTGATGTGCTGGTTGGAACACTCAACAGAGAAAAAGTTTTGCTGAAAGAGATGTTTTCTAAACGGAAAGCCCTTTCATTCAGGCAGGACTATGCATTAGAGTTGCTTGAATATAAAGAAAGCCGGATTCAATATTTGATTGATAACGGAATAATCCGGGATAATGGTGATTTTCTGGAACTGGAAGACGTATATCTGAAATTTTTTGAGGATGTACTCGAAGTAAATGAAGAGA
>JBOFKE010000343.1:0-16996 GCA_051657185.1 Bacteroidales bacterium
ACAACTTCAACATCATACCCCTCACCTAAAGAGACATTATTCAAATCAGGCATATGGACTGAAAGAATATCTATAGTATGCCATCTTTGCGCTACAAACTCTTTCCATTTAGCTAATTCTTTAGCCTTAGCAAAATTATTAGCAATCAACTCATGCGTACGTTTTGCTTGTTTATCATAGAAACGACTAATATAGTCATCCAACATACGTTTAGTTGTATAATGCGGAGCAACCTGAACAAATGAATTTTTAATATATTGAATCCATTCAGGAGAATATCCCTTACTGTTTTTTGCATAATATAACGGAATAATTTCTCTTTCCAAGATTGCATAAATAGTTGCCGCATCTAATTGATCCTGATGTTGCTGGTTCTGATATGTCCGACTTTCAGTCAAGGCCCATCCGGCACCCGGACGATATCCTTCATACCACCACCCATCTTTCACAGAAAAGTTCAACACACCATTCATTTCAGCTTTTTCCCCGGATGTCCCTGATGCTTCCAATGGACGGGTTGGTGTATTTAACCATATATCCACACCTGCAATAAGGCGTTTTGCCAAAAGCATATCGTAATTTTCCAGGAATATGATTTTACCTAAGAATTCAGGTCTGTGTGAGATCTCAACAATATGACGAATCAAAGCCTGCCCAGCTGCATCAGCAGGGTGTGCTTTACCTGTATAGAAGAACAATACCGGATATTGAGAGTTATTTACGATTCTACTCAAACGCTCTAAGTCAGTAAATAACAAATGTGCTCGTTTGTATGTAGCAAATCGACGACCAAATCCGATAATCAATGCATTAGGAGTTATATTCTCCAGAATATTAACTACACGTGACGGATCTCCCTGATTTTTAATCCAGTTTTCGCGGAATTGATCTTTAATATAATTAATCAATCTATTTTTAAGACTCTGTCTGACATTCCAGATTTTATCATCAGAAACTTTATAAATACCCTCCCACATTGCCTCATTGGATTGATCATGCATAAAGTTTGCAGGCAAATATTCTTTAAAGAACTTCAACCATTCTGATGAAGACCAAGTTGGTAAATGCACACCATTTGTAACATAACTAACATGCAATTCACTTGGGAGATATCCTTTCCAGATAGGAGCAAACATATCTTTAGATACTTCTCCATGCAACCAGCTTACACCATTTACCTCCTGGCAAGTATTACAAGCAAATACACTCATTGAGAATTTCTCTGCTGTGCCCGGATTCTCACGACCTAAGTCCATTAAATCCTGCCATTCAATACCTAGTTTCTGAGGAAACTCATACATGTATTTACCAAATAACTGCTCATCGAAGCTATCATGTCCGGCTGGAACCGGTGTATGAACGGTATATAAAGAAGAAGCTCTTACAACTTCTAGCGCTTCATCAAATGATAATTGATAATTATGGATGTAATCAACAAGACGTTGAACATTGATTAGTGCTGCATGGCCTTCATTACAGTGATAAACGTCTTTTTTGATACCAAGCTTATTAAGCATCTGAATACCTCCGATACCTAACAAATACTCTTGTTTCATCCGGTTCTCCCAATCACCTCCATATAATTGGTGTGTAATCGAACGATCAAACTCACTATTTAATTCTAAATCTGTATCCATTAGATATAATGTGATACGACCGACCTTAACTTTCCAGATGTAGCAGTAAATATCACGACCCGGGAAAGGAACAGCTAAAATAACAGGAGCGCCTTTTTCATCAAACACCTGTTCAACCGGAAGATGTGCAAAATTCTGAGCCTCATAATTTGCAATCTGCTGACCTTCCATTGAAAGACCCTGAGTAAAGTAGCCGTAACGATACATAAAGCCGACAGCAACCATATCAATGGCACAATCGCTGGCTTCTTTTAAGTAGTCACCGGCCAAAACCCCTAATCCGCCTGAATATATTTTTAAAATATTAGCCAATCCATACTCCATACTAAAGTATGCAACTGACGGTTTTGACTTATCGTATGGAGTATTTATATATGCTTTATAGTCATTATAAACATCTTCTAATTGAGCCTGAAAATCCAAATCATTCGCCAATTCCTCTAAACGTTCATAATTAAGAAGCTCAAGCATTAATACTGGATTATGCTGTGTTTTTTTCCATAATTCAGGATCAATCGACGTAAACATTTCCTTCGCTTCATAATTCCATACCCACCATAAATTTTTAGCGATTTCACCAAGTTTCTCAAGCTTTGCAGGTAACTTTGATTTTACAATTATATCTCTCCAGTATGGAGAGTTTGCATTACTTATTTGAACTTTCATACTTTATATGCTTTTATTAAACATTTATCTTATCATAATACAATATCTATACTTAGATATTATTTCTACACTTTGATATTTACAAAAATATACGGATATTCCAATCTACTTCTATAAACACAGATGAAAATACAAAATTTATTTCTGAACTCTCATATTCGCATTATGGAATGCTATATCGTATGCCTGTAAATAACGACTAATAAAATGACCCCAGTCTGCTAATTCAGAATCTAATAGCGCTTGCGCACGTATTTCATCCTGACGCATTACATCTAAATGAATATAATCATCTAACATTTTAGCAATAGCATCTGAAACTTCAATCTGATTTGTATCTGTGCGATGAATAACATTAATGCCCGAACTTAAAGAATTTGTATCACAAACATCCTCCGCCCATCGTCCGAATCCGGCTAAATCAGTTGTAATTGTCGGTACCCCAAAAGCTATACTTTCCAATGGTGTATATCCCCACGGCTCATAATAAGACGGTAAGACTGTCAGGTCTAAACCAATAAGCAAATCATAGTACTCTTTATTGAATAATGCATCTGCTCCATCTAAATAAATCGGCACAAAAATCAAATGTACAGAATCTGTTTTATCATTCGTAAAACCAAGCCATTTCATTTGATTTAGAACGTAATCTGAATCCATATTGTTCAGATCGTGAGTAATTATAGGATTAGGTAATGACGTTTTTCTCTTCGCTTTGCTTTCTATATTTTTGAGTAAATCCAAACGACATTCTTTTACATCTGCAGGAACCAAAACAAACGCCAAAACCTGTTTGTTATTCATATCAACTTTCGCTCTGAGCCGGTTCAATGCATCAATAAATAGATCTATCCCTTTATTCTTATATTCATAACGACCAGATGTTGCAACCAGGCAAGTATTCTCTGAACTATAGTTTTTCCCGGTTAATGCTGTAGCAATATTAATCAATGCTTCTCTTGCCTGTTTTCTTTTGGCTTCATACTGCGCTTTTTTAGGTACAAAATTCGGCTCAAAACCATTTGGTGTAATCACATCAGGAATCTTATCCAAGAGTTCAGCACATTCTAATGCGGTTATTTTGCTTACTGTCGTGAAACAATCTGCCGCATGAGCTGTCATTTTTTCTAGTGAGTGTTTCGACACCATATTTAATTCAACAGCCATCTGATCTCCGTTATAAGCCTGTAAATAATCATATAGCGGTTTATTGTTTCCACAAATAGATCTCCCTATTGATGTTGCATGTGTTGTAAATACCGTTGCCACTTCAGGCTGAGTCAGCTGAGTCATTAACAAAGCAGCTCCAGTTGTCCATTCATTGAAATGTGCAACAACTTCTTTCGGCAAAACCTCCCGAACATTGTTATTTAATAAACTATTGATTACTTGTGTACTTGCATAAGAAAAAGCACATGCCTCATCATAATCTCCATATGCAGCATGAGACTGCACACCATATTTCTCCCATAAAAGGCCATACAACTCATTCAACTTTCCGAAATAATCAGAAAAATCAACAAGAATGGCAATTGGTTTACCGGGAACATTCCATCTGCCTACTCTCACTTTTAATCCCTCTTCTGCTGCTTTTGCTTTCCAGGGCTTCAGTAAGCTTTTGACTTCTGTAAATAACGGATTATGTTCTCTTTCTGGAAAATCCGGACCAATAAATATAATGGAGTCTTTGTAAAGATCTTGCAAAGTTTTAGCTCGTGTAGACAGGACAGTGTAGATACCACCTATTTTATTACAAACTTCCCAACTAACTTCCAGTATTAATTTAGGAGATATTAATTCAGTATTCATAGCAGTTACATTTTGTTAATAAGATAACACAAATATGCATATTTTTCTTCCATTCAGAAAGAATTACATCGTAAATATTAAACAATTAGATTCTTCAGAAGTTGATTTTGACCTCATTTTGTCAAATAAATTATCGTTAATTTTTATCTCTTCTTACCAGATCTATTTGCTTTCGATTTCTTGTTAGCAGGTTTTACAGCGCCATGTTTTCTGGCACTCGCTATAAACTCAGGATTTACTCTGGCATCCTCAAAGCGGATCCCCTGACGTTTAGCCTCTCTAATTTCTTCTTTTGTTTTCATAAGAGTCTATATTTCAGGCAAAGATAACAGCATTCTATTACAATAGTATAAAAAAGAAGAATGAAAGCTACTTTTGTATTAGAACTAATATTTATTCTTTATTGTTTTTAACCAAGGAGATATGCATTATCTTTGCATAAAAATCAAAACATATTTGTTCGAATGTTTATTTAGTCCATTCAACAACAAGAAGATAAGATATGGAAAACAAAAGACAAACTATTATTCAGAGCTCCTTCGGATCTGTATTCTCTACATTTGGAGAAAACGAAATCCAGGAGTTGATGAGTGACAACAAAAGAAAAATTGCTATTTCGGGGCGTATCAACAATCCGGGAATCTATGAAATCCCGGAAAACGCAACTTGTGAGGAAATAATTGAATTAGCCGGAGGTATTACGAACGGACGTAAACTGAAAGCTGCTCAATTCGGGATTCCTTTCGGTGGATTTGTTTTACCATCTGATAAAAACAAACCTCTTGATCTAAACAACTTTTTCGAAAAGCAAGTACGTAACCTAATTATTTTATCTGATGAAGATTGTATTATTCAGTTTTCTAAATTCTACATTGAATTTATCTTAGGTAAATTACGTTCTGCTGAATTCTTCGGATTTGAAAAAGTCCAATATGAATTAGAAAGAATGTGGCGTATTCTTGATCGTATTGCTAAACGCAAAGCTACAAACCGCGATATTTACTTACTCCGATACATCGGCGAACACATCAAATCTACGCTTAACCAGCGTTATAATATGATGCTGGAAGTCATTGAAAACTTCTATGACGAGGTTGAAGAACATATTGAAGAACATCGTTGCATTGCAGGTCAATGTCCTCATTTAGTTAAACTTCGCATAACTGAAGCTTGTATCGGATGTGGTGCTTGTAAAAGAGTATGTCCGGTAGATTGTATTGATGGCGAACGTAAACAAAAGCATTATATACATACAGATCGTTGTACTCACTGCGGACAGTGTTTTCAGGCTTGTCCGGTAAATGCGATTCATGCAGGTGATAATACCGTGAAATTTTTACGTGATTTAGCAACTCCGAATAAAACAACAATCGTACAAATTGCACCGGCTATCCGTGTAACAATCGGTGAAGCCTTCGGATTTGAACCGGGTACCAATGTCGAGAAAAAACTAGCTGCTGCTTTACGCATGATCGGTGTCGATTATGTTTTCGATACATCATGGGCTGCCGATTTAACAATCATGGAAGAAGCACAAGAGTTTAAAAGCCGGCTTGAGAAATACCTTCGCGGAGATGATGATGTAAAATTACCGATTCTGACATCTTGTTGTCCTGCCTGGGTTAAGTATATAGAACAGAACTTCCCTGAAATGCTTCATGCTCCATCTTCTGTAAAATCTCCTATGTCTATCTTCTCATCTATTGCCAAAGATATTTGGGCTAAAGAAAAAGGTATTCGTCGTGAGTTTATTACGAATGTAGCTATCATGCCTTGTATCGCTAAAAAATATGAAGCATCGCGTGTTGAGTTCTCTCGCGGAGATAATTTCGATACCGATTATGTTATTACGACCCGTGAGCTTATTAAAATCTTCAAGGAATCTGGTATCGATTTAGCTACAATTCGAGAAGAGAATTTTGATAATCCATTCGGAGAATATTCTGGTGCAGGTGTTATCTTTGGTCGTACGGGGGGGGTTATTGAAGCAGCTATTCGTACAACTGTTGAATGGATGACCAATGAAAAACTTGGTAACATTGAATTCAATCAGTTACGCGGATGGGAAGGATTCCGTGTCTGTGAAGTTCCGATGGGTGAAGAAACTCTTCGTATCGGTATTGCTCACGGATTAGATGAAGCCGGAAAAATGCTTGAGAAGATCCGTAGTGGTGAAGAATTTTTCCATGCTATTGAGATCATGGCTTGCCAGGGTGGTTGCATCGGTGGTGGTGGCCAACCTAAAGCTAAAAAACGTAAGGAAACATTGGAAATGCGTGCTGCAGGATTGAATAATATTGATAGCAGTCTGCCGATCCGCCGATCACATGAAAATCCATATATTCTTGCTATTTATGAGAAATATCTGGATAAGCCGGGTAGCCGTAAAGCACATGAGTTGCTACATACAAAATACTTCCCGAAAGTAAAATACTATTAATAAAAAGAGAGATGACTTTAAGGTCATCTCTCTTTTTTATTTTATCATTTTTTCCAGTTCAATACCACTGTCTTTCAATTCATCTAAAATAGAATCCAGGAAGCCTTCGGTCTGATCCATTATTTCCTTTACTTCTTTCTTAGCTTTACGAAAACCTGATTTAGCTCGCATTACTACATACTTCCCTTTCAATTTACCTATTTCTTTTTTCTCAGAAACAGTCAAATTATCTTTAAACTCAAAATTATCGGTATCTGCCAAAGCTGTGAAAATTTTATCCGCTTTCTTCCACTGCTCTTCCGTAAACTCATTTCCCTTTTCAGAGATTTCATCAATAAATGACGTGAATTTTTGCAGATACTTTTCTTTGTTCATTTTTTTATCACAAGAGAATAATACAAATGAACTGATAATAATCAAAAAGGCACAAAGTAAATTCGATTTCATAATTCTCATTTTAGTTTAGTTATTTCTTTAAATCTAAGTCGTTATTATACAAATATAGAATACCTCATTCATATAAACAAATCATTAAAACACAATTCGTTAAATACCCTTTCGGGGTTTATCTCAATAAATGAATATACTGAGGCGTTATACCAACCTCAAAGCTATTTAATAATTCGCCCTGATTACTATATTCATAAACGAATCCTCTTGAAGAAAAATCTGTCGCATCACATATCAGAAAAGTATCTTCCCCTTCATGCGAAACAGCAAAATTATATTGCTGTTTGACTTTTCCGGAATAAGAAAAGATCAGGTCCGAAGGAGCATTCGAATCTGTAATCGCCAATTTAGCCACGCCTTCTGAGGCACCTTTACGCGCTGTGAAATAAAGAATATTCTTTGCTTTTGAAATCCCTAATCTCGAATTCCATTCGATTGTAAAATCGTTCAACAGAATTTCTTTCAATACTTTCTCTTTAACAACATCAACACAGATTAATTTATTTGCAGTAAGAGTCCACAAATGATTATTTGCGTCTTTTACCAGCTGTGCATCTCCGTTAGTTGTTATTGAATTACCTTCTGAATCTTTGATTTCTCTCATCTTATCAACTTCCATACGCCCCAAGTCCAAAACCCGAAGTTGATTTCCCGGTATAAATAATTTACCGCCTGTTTCCACACATTGAGTCGCAGATCCAATATCTAAAGATCTTCGTGTTTTCCTTTGAGCAATATCAATAATATAAAGCTTTCCTGAGCGATCAAGCAAATCTCGTTCTCCAAGAACAATTGAATCACCGCCTAAATAAGTAATATAAGCCGGCACAATTCCTTCAGGTAAAGTTATCGTCGCATAAGACACCATATCCTTAGACATAACAACTTCAATTTTCCTGGAGTTATTAAGCACAAAATAATATTTATCACCTATTTCAGCCATAGATTGCGCAACATCTCCCAATGGTCGGTTATTCACCGTACGAAACAGATCGTTCGTTGCCTCATTCTGATAATCTACACAAGAAACAGAGGCTGTATTTTGACCAAACTGGCCCTCATTCAAAACAAGAAATCGCATATCCGACCGTGCTGGAATAGGAGATTTGTATTCGACAGGATCCGTACATGAAGATAATATACTGATGAGTGAAAGACCCAGTAATAAGCTTTTATGAAGTTTCATTTTTATTTATGGTTGGTTAATAGAGGCAAATATATAAAAAAAAGCTGCTCATTCAGGTTTTCACCCTTATGAACAGCTTTTTGTATTTTAATTAATCCTATTTCAATGCATCTAATGCAGCTTGATAATCAGGTTCGTGAGTAATCTCCGAAACCAATTCTTCGTATTGAACTACACCTTCTTCATCCAATACGACAACGGCACGTGCATAAAGACCTTTAAGCGGACCATCCGTAATAGTTACTCCGTATTCGGCGCCAAACCCACTACAATCACACACATCCGTACATGAACAATCACAATCGCGGAAACCTGATAACGTGATCACATTTTTAATTCCTTCAGTTGAACAGAAACGTCCGGCAGCAAAAGGAAGATCTTTAGATACACATAAAATCACAACATTTTCAAGTTTTGCAGCTTCCTTATTGAATTTGCGAACTGAAGTTGCACAAACATCAGTATCCAGACTTGGGAATATATTAATAAGTACTTTTTTACCCTTAACATCACAAGAGCAGAATTCAGAAAGATCTGCTTTTACCAACTCAACTTTTGGTGCTTTTGTTCCTATTTTAGGAAGTTCAGCTAACGTATGTACTTCCGTACCTTTCAATGTTACAATAGCCATAATAGTGATTCTATTTTTATTATTAATAAAAGGTTTACGCCATTTAAAACGCATGATCAGTTGTTTTGTTCAAACTCTTCTGTTTATTTAAGACCTCATTATTCCATAAAAAAAGATTGCTGCTACGGTTTCCCATAACAGCAATCTTTATATCTTATCTTAGTTACCCATTTCAGATAAAAATTTAATACGAACTAAACGAATCTCTTCTTCTGTGAAAGCCATTCCTAATTCATCGATAGCATCAGCCAGATTATCAGTCTCTGCCTCTCTGAAATATTCAACGATCTCTTCGATATGATCTTCATCCATTATCTCATTCAAAAAATAATCGATATTAATTTTCGTACCGGAGAACACAATAGCCTCTACTTCGGAAAGAAGCTCACTAAATTCAATTCCTTTGGAGATAGCAATTTCATCTAAAGCGATCTTTCTATCAATGCTTTGAATAATTGCAACTTTCATTTTTGATTTATTTGCAACCGTACGTACACGTAAATCTTCCGGACGGTCGATTTCATTTTCCTGCACGTGCTTTTTAATCAAAACCAGAAATTCCTCTCCATAGCGTTTTGCTTTGCCCGCACCGACACCCG
Source organism: Bacteroidales bacterium (assembly GCA_051657185.1). Classification (GTDB taxonomy): domain Bacteria; phylum Bacteroidota; class Bacteroidia; order Bacteroidales; family UBA7332; genus UBA7332. The sequence goes on from JBOFKE010000343.1 coordinate 9,419, forward strand.
GAATATTTTGCAATTCTTCCATTGTTATCGGATAGATCGTTGACATAGCCTCTAAAGACGGATCCTGAAAAATCACATACGGCGGTAAATCCAGTTTCTTTGCAATTTTCTTACGGAGATCTTTAAGCATTCCATACAATGCCGGATCCACAGCACAAGCTCCACCACCTTTAATCGGAGCCTCATCAACTTCTTCTTCGAAGTCATCCTCTTTCACAATTTTGAATGAGACCGGCTTCTTCAGAAATTTCTTTCCGGCTTCCGTTACTTTCAAAATTCCATAATTTTCGATATCCTTATCCAGATATCCATCTAATAAAGCTTGGCGAATAACATCTGTCCAAGTTTTTTCATCTTCATCACTTCCTGATCCGAAAACTTCTAAATCCTGATGACTATAAGAGTCAATCTCAGAAGTTTCCTTGCCGATTAAGACATTGATAACATACTCAGTTTTAAACTTTTCTTTCAATGCCTGGATAGCCTCAATGGCTGTAATCAATAAATCTTGCGCTTCTACTTGTTTTTTTGGGTGCATACAGTTGTCACAATTACCACAATTATCTTCTTTATAATCTTCACCAAAATAGTGTAAGATTGATTTTCTACGACACACAGAAGAGTCGCAGTAAGCAGCCGTTTCTGCCAGAAGCTGTTTACCGATTTCTTGTTCAGCAACCGGTTTCCCTTGCATAAACTTCTCTAACTTTTGAAGGTCCTTAGGCGAATAAAAGGCTATACATTGCCCTTCTCCTCCATCGCGCCCGGCACGTCCTGTTTCCTGATAATACCCCTCCAAACTTTTTGGGACATCATAGTGAATAACATAACGTACATCAGGTTTGTCAATTCCCATACCAAAAGCGATGGTTGCTACAATCACTTGCACTTTTTCCATTAGAAAAGCGTCTTGATTGGCGCTTCGTACATTTGAATCCATTCCGGCATGATAAGCCAGAGCCAGAACTCCATTTGCACGCAATACTTCGGCTAGCTCCTCAACCCTTTTACGACTTAAACAATAAATAATTCCTGATTTACCAGGGTTAGATTTAATGTATTTGATGATTTCTCTCTCTATGTTTTCGTTTTTGGAACGTACTTCATAGTAAAGATTTTCGCGGTTAAATGAGGATTTAAACACTGAGGCATCTAGCATGCCGAGATTTTTCTGTATATCATGCTGTACTTTCGGGGTTGCCGTTGCAGTTAATGCAATAATCGGTCTCTTCCCGATCTCATTAATAATAGGCTTAATTCGTCTATATTCAGGTCGGAAATCATGTCCCCACTCTGATATACAATGTGCCTCATCAATCGCATAAAAAGAGATATTCACCTGACGCAAAAACTCTATATTATCTTCCTTCGTCAAAGACTCGGGAGCGACATACAATAGTTTTGTTTTTTTTGAAATGACATCTTCTTTCACGCGATCTATAGCCGATTTATTTAAAGAGGAGTTTAAAAAATGCGCGACTCCGTCTTCTTCACTAAAATTGCGCATAGCATCGACTTGATTCTTCATTAATGCAATTAAAGGAGATATAATGATAGCAGTTCCTTGCATCATTAAAGCAGGTAACTGATAGCAAAGTGACTTTCCTCCTCCGGTCGGCATCAATACAAATGTATCATTTTCGGACAGAAGGTTTTGGATCACTGCTTCCTGATTCCCCTTAAACTTGTCGAATCCAAAATGTTTTTTTAATTCCGAAATTAAGTCGTTCTTATTAGCCATGACAACAATTTTATAAATCTCATTCGTGTTATTTCAAAACAAAGTTAGAATAAGATTTTCTATTTACACAACTACGACGAGAGTATTTTGCGATTTTTTTTATACCAAAATCATAAAAAACAGACTCAAATATTTATAAAGTAAAAATCAATATACTTATCAGGCTGTAAATAAACCGAATGATGTTGCAGCATTCTAAAAACTTCAAAGACATTCCAATATCATAAATGCATTAATTATTTAAAACGTTAACGTAAACACTAATCGTTCTTTTCTGTACGTCATACTCAATCCCGGTTTTAGCCACAGTTTTGTCGGAGCTTCTCTCAGAAATGAGTCTAATACTTTGAGAAAGGTCAATAATTTGAAAAGCATATACAATTGTGGAATCTCAAACAAATCAAAATTAACAATCTGGCGACTAACCGGTATGATGGAAGAGATCGGCTCCACAGCTTTCGGTCTGAAACGCTCAAAAATAATATCCCGATAATTATCGTTCTCTATTTTTGATTTGGAAAACCTCGGTCTTTTTTTATAGTTTGTCTGTTTCCAGTTCCAGTTTGATTGAATATTCATCTCTCTGTCAATCGATTTTCTAATATCTTCACGTACATTATCCATAAAAAGGGATGTACCGGAACGTAAATTCTCAGCTTCCATAAAAAAATATTCCCACAATCTCACTTTCTCTTCGAAAGAGTTAACTCCGGGAAACGGATTCACATATATACTCCTATCATTTCCTTTAAAAGTAGTATCTGAGCCTCTTAAAGAATCCGAATTTTGTGCGTATGATTTAGTGTAAGTAAAAATCAACAGCAGACAATATAATATTATGCAAATAACTTTCATAGTCAGACATTTAAGCATTGAACTATCTGAATCCATCCACAATTTTAAGAACAGTTCTTCGCTTACCTTTGTTTGTGTAATTCCCCTCTTTTTGTGTTAAATATCTATTTTACATCCCTATTCACATTCTTTCTCTCAGTCCTTTCTTATCGAAAGCTTACGCCTTTTAATTATTACTGAACCATCCTGAGTCACAAAATGTTAAGCTATATACTATCCTTTAGCTAATACACGATTGACTTATATATAAATCTAAACTTAAACAATATGAAAGTTGGCTACTTTGTTCCTTGTTATATCGATGCTCTGGCTCCTCAGGCTGCTAAATCTACCTACAATCTGCTCAAACGCTTTGATCTCGATGTTGTATTCATTGAGCAGGCAGCTTGTTGCGCACTTCCTCTTACGGATATGGGATATGAAAAAAAAGCCTGTAAACTCGAAGATAATTTATATCCCTTATTAAAAGGGTATGATGCTATTGTTATTCCGTCGGGAATCTGTACCGAACAAATTCGTGACCATTTTGCAGCAGATATAAGTAACGAGGAAAATATGAAAATCAGAAACTCTGTGTATGATATCGTTGAGTTCTTACATGATGTTTTAAAAGTCAAGAGTCTTCCCTGGGCACACTTCCCCCATAAAGTTGCGTTACATAATGGCTGTCATTCTCTGAGATATTTAAAGCACGCCCGTCCGACTGAACTTATGGAACCGGATTTCTCAAAAACAGAAGATTTACTGAAACTTGTTGACGGAATAGAAGTGACCTATGCCACCCGAAGAGATGAGTGCTGCGGTTTTGGAGGCACTTTCACGATGTGGGATGTCAGCTGCTCAGGACAAATGGGTAAAGACAAAGTACATGATTATGCAAACAATGGAATACAGTATGTAACATCGGCCGATTATTCCTGCTTGCTGCATCAGCAATCCGTTGCCAACAAATTAGGGTTGGATATTAAAACCTATTACATTTCTGAAATTCTTAATGGAGACGTATAACATGAAACAGATAGATCAAGTTGCCAATGGTGCAAAATTCATTGCTGATACACCCCACCGGGAAAGTCACGATAAATGTTTATGGGCAGCACGTATCAGACGAGATAAGGTCGCTCAGCAAATTCCGGAATGGGAAGAAATGAGATTATTGGCTTCTGAAATTAAAAAACATACTTTATCCCATCTTGATTATTATCTGGATGAGTTTGAAAAAAATGCCATTGCAAATGGCATTCATGTACATTGGGCTAAAGACGCACAGGAGCACAACGAGTTGATTTACGAAATCTTCAAAGCTCACAATGTAAAGACTGTCACAAAGGGAAAATCTATGCTTATGGACGAATGTGAGATGCGTGAGTATATGACCGAAAGAGGCATTGATATATTCGAAGCGGACTTAGGTGAGCGTATTCAGCAACTGAGTAACGAAAGAGCATCACATATTGTCATGCCGGCCATCCATAAACTCCGCGGAGACGTATCCGCACTTTTTGCGGAACACATGCACAGTGATCCAAATAATGACGATCCTCATTATCTGAACAGTGTTATGCGTGCCGATATGCGGAAAAACTATATTAAAGCTGACGCCGGAATGAGCGGGGCTAATTTCGCAATTGCAGAAACAGGCGGAATCGTTGTTTGTACGAATGAGGGAAATGCAGATCTCAGTGCAAACGTTCCTCCGCTTTATGTTGTCAGTGTCGGTATCGAAAAACTAATTCCAAGAGCGAGCGATGTTCCTCTTTTCGTCAGATTACTGTCCAGAAGCGCTTTAGGTTTTCATGTAACTCAATACACATCACATTATCACGGACCTCGCGAAGGACAGGAAATGCATATCGTTATTGTAGATAACGGCAGATCAGAACGTCTCGCAACGCCTGAGTACTGGGAAGTACTTAAGTGCATCCGATGTTCTGCCTGTATCAATACTTGTCCGGTTTACCGCCGGTCAGGGGGATTGAGCTATGAAGCAACCTATATGGGACCTATCGGGATCGTACTCGAACCGAGTTATGATCTCCATCTTTATGCACAGCTTCCCTACTCCTGCACCCATTGCGGATCTTGCGGTAATGTATGTCCGGTACACGTTCCGCTGCCTTCACTTATTTTCAGATGGCGCAATATTTTGGTTGATAAGAAAGAAGATCTGTTAGTCCATCGTTTCCAGATGGACACTGCAGCAATTGCTTTGAAAAATGAATTTAGACTCAGCTGGGCTGAGAAGTTTGCCTTAAGTGCACTGAGAAATATACCTTCACGTGTTCTTAATTCGAAACTGAACGATTGGGCTATCAATCATACCAACCCTGCTCCGCCTGAAGAGACGTTCAGAGAATTTTATACGAAACAGGAAAAACAAACTAAATCTAAACTCGATCAATAAACATGGATAACAATTTAAATAATTCCCGCGAGTTCATCCTTAGCAGCATACGCAATGGTAAGCCGCAGCATGTAGCTCTGCCTGATGTTCCGTTATATAGTTATAGCGGGGATCTGGTCGAGGGATTCCGCACCCATCTTACCGAATTTGATGGTAAGTTTCAGGAATTCAGCAACCGCAGCGAAGCGATTGAATGGTTACAGTCACACTTGGATTCCGGTAAAAATATATTTTCGAATATCGCCAACTTTCGGGGAACAGTATCTTCAGACAGTTTTAATGACCCACACCTGGCTCATATCGTTGACATTTGTGTGGCAGAAGGTGTATTGGGAGTTGCCGAAACAGGTTCCGTCTGGGTTAATGACGAAGTTTTAGGAGTCAGTGCTGCCGCTCTGTTTTCTACCGATCTTTATCTGCTTCTTGATCGATCAAACCTAGTGGACGGTCTTCATGCTGCCTACAAATTGTTAAATATCAAACAACATCAGTACGGAGCATTCTATACCGGACCCTCGGCTACGGCAGATATCGAAGCTGTACATATCACAGGAGCTCAGGGTGAAATCAGTTTAACGGTTTTATTATATTAAATCTTTATAGGATCAGCCCGTTACAATCAAAAGTAAAACACATAAAATACTTAAGTATATAAAATAAAGAAGATGAGTCTCCGATTGATCAATACTCAATCGGAGACTCGTCTTCTTTATAAGCGAACAAACTATCAAAATGATAGTTTTCGCTATGCTGAATTTCTGATCAGACTTATCGCCAAAATAAACAGGCAAAACGCATTTTTAAGACGAAATACCGATAATCGGACAATAATACACCGTTATTTTTTAAAGAAACGGTGTATCTCTGAAAAGAAACGGTATATCTTTAAATTTTCGCCCTTTGTTTTTTTGTTTAGATACGTATATAAAAGTAACGCAATACGTATCTAAAAGCAAAACAATACGTATTTCGTTCCGGAATACTGCTTCGAAACGAACACAACACACATTTAACCTTGATTTTCAAACAATTACACTAATACCAAATCCTGCGCATATTTCCTCATACAAAGAAAAAGATGGAAAACATCCCAATCTCAGCGATTAGGAAAATTCAAAAAGTCACAAAAATAGCCCGTTTAATTGATTTTTGTCAAAAAAAGGAAAGCCTGAAAAACAAGCTCTCCTTTTATCTTAATTCTTTTCGTCTGATTTTGCCACTCTCTGTCCGTGGGATCTGTTCGATATGAATAATTTCCTTCGGATACTCATATTTACTCAGTAAAGCTTCCAGTTGCGATAACTGACCGGCAGATACTTCCTCTTCCGAAAACAAAACCACTTTCTCACCGAGTTTGGAATCAGGCTTAGCAGATACCGCAAAGGGGGCCACGAAAAGATGGGCTATCTTAGCTTCAATTTGTTCAATCTGCAATTTGACCCCTCCACTGTTAATCACATTATCTTTTCGACCTATCACCCTGAAATTACCGGCTGAATCAAACTCGACGATATCGTTTGTATGCAACGTTTCGTCACATACATTAAACGCATCAATAATCAGCGCCTGATCCGATGACGTTCGGAGTGAAACTCCGGGTAAAGGAGTGTAATGCAGCGAAGCATCGGGTCCGTTTACACGACGAAGAGCTATGTGCGAAAGAGTCTCGGTCATGCCGTAAGTGGAAAAAACGGAATTGTGTAATCCCTGCAACCGTTTTTCGATTTCGGGGTCTATAGCAGCACCACCAATGATTACCTGAGAAACCGATTCGAAACGCGATTTCTCTGCTGCATCAGACAGCGTATTAAAAATCTGTAAGGGAACCATTGCTACAAAATCAATGGCAAAACCGATCTTACTGAACGGATGTCCGTCTGTTGAAATAACATGCAGGCAATAACCCGATACCAAACCGCGAACAATCATCATTTTTCCTGCGATGAAACTCACAGGCAGACATAAAAGAGCCTGAGTTTGCTTATTCAGCTTCAAAAATTCACAGGTCATTTTGGCACTCTGAGTCATCTGACTTTTACGCACAACCCGAAGTTTCGGTGTTCCTGTAGAACCCGAAGTATGAACCGTTATCTCTTCAGAGGGCGCAAACCAGTCGCGAAGAAAAGAAAACACTTCTATTTCCGCTTCAGACCAGCTCGATGCGTTAACGGCAAAGACTTCTTCAATTGTATCCTTGCTGATCTCATGCGAACCTAAACGTAAGATCTGCTTATTTCTGTCTGTTATATAGTTATTCATTGAATTATAGTAAGAGGATCAAAGTTTATATCCGGATTAATCCATAAACAATCCTGACGTATCTCCAGATTCATAGGAATATTGTTTGTGTAAAGCATTCCTGTACCTAATCCCTGCGGCAATGGATTATTGAACGTCGAGGTCCATTGAGCAATCGCATTCAGTCCGATATTTGATTCCAAAGCAGAAGTTATCCACCAGGGAATATTTCTTGACTGAGCTTCCTGAATCCACTCTGAAGTCCCCGCCATACCTCCGTGTAAAGAAGGTTTCAGAATAATATATTGCGGTTTGATCACTTCAAGTAATGCTTGCTTAT
>JBOFKE010000344.1:0-5175 GCA_051657185.1 Bacteroidales bacterium
AGTTGTTACGTATCATTAATCAGGTACGTTTAGGAGGTTTCACATCAGCTAAAGGAGGTGTGATGCATGTGCATCTGGGCGGTCTTCCTGAAGGTATGACATTGCTGCTGGAAATAGCTCGTGAATACCCGTCATTAATCGGATATATTTCTCCGACACATACTATCCGTACAGAGAATCTCTTTAATCAAGCCATTGAGTTTGCAAAGTTGGGCGGTATGATAGATATTTCCACAGGAGGTACAAAGTTTACCGAACCCTATAAAGCCGTACTGCAAGCTTTGGATAACGGAGTAGAGTTGAATAAAATGACATTTAGTAGTGACGGAAATGCAGGCGTGAGACGTATAGATCCTCAAACAGGTATGGATACATATACTTTAGCTCCTCTGCATCTGAATCTGCAACAGACCATAAAGTTAATTACAGACGGAGGTCTGCATCCGAAAGATGCATTTAAACTCGTAACTGAAAATGCAGCAAAGGTTATGAAGCTAAAAAATAAAGGATTCATAAAAGCCGGTTTCGATGCTGACTTCTGTTTTTTTGACGAAACATTCAACCTGACTGATGTCATTTCGCAAGGAGTCGAATTTATGAGAAATGGAGAAATTGTACGTAAAGGAAATTTTGAAGCGTAACGCATAAAAATATAAGAATGAGAATTAACAAACTGTTTATATTGTTTTCTTTCTGTTTTCTTTTCAGTTCGGGGATACAAGTATTTGCCCAGACAGATGAAGATACATCGGTAGAATTTGATGATATGGATGATGGAGTTGAAGCAGATTCGGAACCTCAGAAACGAAAGAAGAACTTTAATATGGGATATTATACGTTAGGAAACGGAGTATCCTTTCTTTCAACTACAGATTCATATGGAATCAACCTAAGTGGGTATATACAAACGTCTTTTCAATCTCAAATGTATCCTGAAGATGATAAGATGTATTCTCGTTTCAGAGTCCGTAGAGCCAGACTAAGACTAAACGGGAATGCCCTGAATAATAAGATCAAATATCGTTTAGGATTGGATATGGTAAAAGGGAGTGAAACAGATACTGAGGGTGTAGGTGCTATGCTTTCTGATGCATGGGTTTCATATCAGCCATGGGGGAATAATAAACTGTCTTTTGCTTTTGGTCAGAGATCAACACCTACAGATAACCGGGAGTTGCAGATGAATTCGGCGACTTTGCAGTTCACAGACCGGAGTAAACTGAGTTCTATATTCGGAACAATACGTGAAGTCGGTGTTTTTGCATCAGGTACTTTTAAAATCGGTAACGGATCTTATGTACGACCATCTTTAGCTATTACAGACGGAGATGGTCCGATCGGATTAGACCGGCGTTACGGAGGATTGAAATATGGAGCGCGTTTGAATTATCTTCCATTTGGACTTTTCCGTTTAGCAGGCGAGTCCAGACAATCGGATTTAGCTTACGAGATAAAACCCAAATTAGTAATCGGTGCAGCTTATAGCTATAACGATGGAGTAAGTGATCGTCGTGGAGGTCGTGAGAGTGGTGCAATTCTTTATCAGAATGCGGATAAAATGACAGACTTGCCGGACTTAAGTAAACTTACTTTAGATTTTATGTTTAAGTGGCAAGGGTTTAGTGTTCTTGGAGAATATGTAAAAACCTGGGGACATGTACCATCTACAATTGCTTATCGTGTAAGAAACGACGGATCAATCTCTTCTGATTTTAAAATTGACGGGGTTAATCATATCGAAAACTATATAAAGAACAGAATGATGATCGGCTCTGGATATAATCTTCAGGCAGGTTATATGCTTCGCCAGTTTTGGTCTTTTGATGTTCGTTATACGCACATCATGCCGGATGAGTATTCATTCATGACTAATGATCTTTATTTCAATCGAAGCGATTATATGGATTTTTGTATAACGAAATATCTTACAAAATCTTATGCGGCTAAGGTCCAGGCAAACTTTGGCTTAGCTAAAACGAATGGAGCGATTCGTAATCCCGAAGGAGAATCGGTAAGTGGCTGGGAGAAAAGTTTTACAATATTATTCCAATTAGCATTCTAAAAGATCATATAGATGAAAAAATATCTGATTCTGTTACTCACATCTTTGATTCTGAACGCTTCTTTTGCTCAGGATTTAAAGCGAGTTCAAAAAAAATATTTTCCAAATCCGACAGATTTGGATCTTCAAACTCCGATCGCATCAAAAAAGATGGGTTATACTTCTTACAAAGAAATGAAGAAGTATCTGAATGAACTTCAACAGTCCAATGATTCAATTATGAAATTGAGTGTAATTGGAAAAACACAAAAAGGAAAAGATATACTTTTAGTAAAGTTATCTGATAATACAACATCACAGTCAAAAATGCGTGTTATGTATTTTGCACGTATTCACGGTGATGAGCCAGGTGGTACTGAAGGCTTATTATACTTCATAGACAAAATGACAAAAGATAGTTCATTAAAAGAATTATTGAATAAAATCGATTTTTATATCCTCCCTATGGTAAATGTAGATGGTGGTGAAAAATTGACTCGTCAAACTGCCAATGGCATTGATTTAAATCGTGATCAGGTTCGTTTAGAAACTCCCGAAGCAACAGCGATACGTAAATTGGTGAATGAAACAGATCCTCATGTTTGTATTGATTTTCATGAATATCAGCCTTTGAAAAGTGCATATTCAGTTTTGACGGATGAGATTATTTCTGTTCCGTGGGATGTTATGTTTCTTACCAGCGGGAACCCTAATGTTTCCTCTTACATTCGAGAATCGATAGAATCTCTGTTCTTGGAGAACGCAAAGAATATGATGGAGGAGAATGATTTTACTTCTCATACGTATTATACACCTAAAAAGACGAATAAAGGAATTGTTATGAATATTGGCGGTGCTTCGCCAAGATCCACAAGTAACACATTCTCATTAAATAATGCATTCTCGATTTTGACTGAGTCAAGGGGGATTGGTTTAGGTAGAAAAAGTATTGGCCGTCGAATCGAGAATGTTTATTTGCTTGCAGAAAGTTTTGCGAACACAGTGTATCAGCAGGATACAGCTTTATTGGCTGCATTAGATTCGGCGATGACGCAGAATGATCCTGTAGCTGTTGAGTTTGCTTCGAAGAAAACAGCACAATATCCTCTTCCTTTTATCAATCAGATAAAGAATAAAACGGATACGCTTGATCTTGACGTCTCTAATGCAATGGAGTCAACAGTGTTACTGTCAAGAGAATTACCTGTAAAATATCTAATTCTTCCAGATCAGAAGTATGCTATTGAAACATTAAACAAAATGGGTGTTTTAGTCGATACCTTATCCCGCGAAGAAGTATTTGAAGTTCAAAGTTTCGAAGTACGGAGCGTCGAAAAAGAAAATACATCGTTCAAAACATTTACTCCGATGAAAGTGAAAACGAAGGTAAGAACAGAAACGAAACGTTTTCCGGCAGGGACATTTGTAATTAAAACAAACCAAAAAAGAAACCGATTACTTGCTGTAATGCTCGAGCCGGAATCCTCAAATGGATTTGTGAATTACCGTATTATTGAAGCGATTCCAGGGGAAGAATTACCTGTTTTTCGATTAATGGATTAATAAATTATTTCAGACATTTAGAATATGAAAAAATATATCTTAAGCTTACTATTTGGATCTATGGCTATCGGGTTGACAGCTCAGGAGAGTAAGATCGACTTTAGATTAGGAAACGGATTAAATATAGACTTAAATAAAGGGAAACACCATTTTAATATAGGTGGCTATATTCAGGCAGGGGGAACATACGAGGAAGTAAAAGATCTTGATCCGGAATATCGTTTTGATATAAACCGCGCATATCTTAATTTCAGCGGAGGTTTAAATCATGATAAGTTCACTTTTTTACTCCAAATGGATTTTGTGAGATCTTATCCTCTTCTTGATGCATGGATGGCATATAATCCTACAAATTATCTGACTTTTACTGTCGGTCAAAAGCAATCTTTTTCGGGTACACGTTCGATGATGTTTAATGATCAGGCTCTGGCTTTAGGTAATCGCAGTCTGGTTGATCGTACGTTTTATGGAACGGGTAGAGAATTAGGGATTTTTGCAGAGACTCGTTTACCTCTTAAGAAAACAGGTATTGAGTTAGGTCTGGCCGTAACGACAGGAGATGGTATCAATTCATTTGGATCTTCCTCTACGGATTTTGACTTAGGAGGTTTGAAATACAGTGCTCATGCAACATTTTATCCGATGGGCTTCTTTAGTCCCGGGAATGATTTAACGGATACTGATTTTGCGCGTGAACAAACGCCCAAATTATTAATAGGAGGTTCATACAGTTATAATCAGGGTGCAAGTGATGCAATCGGTGAAGGTCACGGAAACTTCCAATTGTATAATAAATATGGAAGAACCGCCTACCCGGATTATATCAAAATGTCTTTGAATCTGATGCTTAAATACAGAGGTTTTACTTTTTTGACTGAATATGTTGATGCCTGGGCACGAAATCTGGATGGTTTGTCTGTTGCGGCTACAGCCGGTTCTGAACTTAAACCGATACAGATTGCAGATTATTTGGTTCTTGGAAGTGGTTTCAATGTTCAATCCGGTTATCTTTTTGCAAAGAACTGGGCTGTAGATTTTAGATATAGTCATATTTTCCCTGAATGGAAAGACAAACAAGGACTTCTGAAAACGACAAATGCTTATCGTTTTGGTGTAGCTAAATATTTTGTTGACAATCGTATTAAACTACAGTTAGTCGGTTCTCTGGAAGATTACACATTGCTGAATACACAAAATAAAGCCTTCACAGTAGGGATTAACACGCATATAATCTTTTAAAAGAATGTATTTATGAAAGTGATAAGACTAGTATTACTTTTCCCTTTACTGTTTCTTACAGGTTGTTGGGGTGGTGAGTTGATCGATGAACAAAATCAGGATACACTTTTCCAAAAAGGAAAAGGCATTATTCGTTTTGATAAGTATAAACCGTTATCTCATAAACCGGTAAATATACATTATTACATTCCCGAAGGAAACAGTAAGGAAATGCCGGTTCTGTTTTTGTTCCCGGGTGTAAACAGAAATGCTGAAGATTATCTTCAGGCATGGGAAAAGTATGCTGTAAATAAAAAGGTTATGATCTTTTCTTTAGAGTTCTCTTCAGCCCT
>JBOFKE010000345.1:0-3102 GCA_051657185.1 Bacteroidales bacterium
ACTTCTGAATTTAAATCAAGTTTACCTGCTAATTATTTCGGAGCATTCGGTATTTAATAATTACACACTATGAGAATTTTAAAATCAATAACTACTGTCTTTTCTATATTCTGTTTGTCTACATCTCTGATTGCTCAGACAAATCCGGCTACAAGCTTCTCATCAATAGGTGACGATGATAAAAATATTCTGATAGCCAATGACCTTGGAAGAAATGGATATTATCTTCAGAAACCTATAGCGGAGCAAATGGGTAAATTAGCCGAAAATATTGACATAGAATTTATTGCAGCATTGGGAGATATTCATCATTTTGACGGTGTTGCCAGTGTTTCGGATCCTTTATGGATGACAAACTACGAATTAATCTATGCACATCCTGAATTAATGATTGACTGGAAATCTATTTGTGGCAATCATGAATACAGAGGTAATACACAAGCAGTACTGGACTATACTGATATTAGTAGAAGATGGTTCGCTCCTGCCAAATATTATTCTGAAATAGTAGAATTAGAAAATGGAGAAAAAGCTGTATTGCTTTTCATTGACACAACTCCGCTAATAACTAAATACAGAAAAGAGTCAGACTCCTACCCGGATGCCATCAAGCAAGATAACAATAAGCAGCTAGCGTGGATAGATTCTACTCTAAATGCTAATAAAGATGCAAAATGGAAGATTGTAATGGGGCACCATCCTGTTTATGCTCAAACTAAAAAAAGCGAAAGTGAAAGGACAGATCTGCAAAAGCAATTAATTCCTATTATGGAGCAGAATGGTGTTAATTCATATATATGTGGCCACATTCATAACTTTCAGCATATAAAACCTAAAAACTCAAAGATTGACTATTTTGTAAACTCTTCAGGATCATTAGCCAGAAAAGTCGAACCTCTGAAGGATACAAAGTATTGCAGTCCGGAAGCAGGCTTCATGCTGATGTCTCTTAGCAATAAAAATATTACTTATTATATGATTAATTCCGATGGAAATATCATATATAAGCATATAAGTGAATAATTTAGATATTTAACATTACGCAAAAGGGATCCGTTGGTAAACGGATCCCTTTTTATTACATATAATCATTTAAGCTACTTTTCTCATTTCGCTTCAATTCTTTTTCTTTCTTCTTTTGTTCTTTCTCCAGGTATTCAGAAACTGGCGTCAGGTCTGTGTTGATCGTAAACTCATATATATTATAGGGATAATCCCTTACATCATCAACAAGAATTCCCTCTGTCACATAAGTCCTGTTAATTCTACGTTTTGTCAGTGTACATTTATAGTTATCTTGTTCAAAATCGGATATTTCAGTAATTCCTTCAGATGTATAGATTTTATTCTTGACATTCTTCTCAATATAGGTCATCAACTTGTGATATGTTTTATCATTGTAGAAAGTCACTATCACCTGAGCAATCCCGAGTTCGCCATTCTTATCGCGTCCATTCTGAAGCACTATTTCATACGCTTTTGACTTCGGACTTTTGGCACCTCGCTTTTTCTTTTTCCAGCAATTCGTGTAGGTATTAAATGTAAAACCTTCGGCAACAAGCTCCTGCGCCTTTTTATTCGTTAATTCACTATAAGGTAACCCTTCGGCCTTTACGCTGATAAAGACAAAAAAGGCAAGAATAATAAATGTGATGTTTCTCATATCTATTTGCATTAAAGTATTTTCGCAAAGCTAAAAAATAAAATGGACTTACAATCCTAAATATCTATTTTTACTCAATAATATAAAAGCCGGTAATAAAAGTATTTATCACCGGCCTTGCCAAACGCTTATTTTTGATTTTTATAGTAAACTTCTTGCTTAATCGTTTCTATGTGAGAAGCCAGATCCTTATTTTCAGCACTAGTCATCACCCAAAGTGCTATTGAACTTCTGACACCATCATAGGAAGGCTGAATATAGTTCGTTTCCCGAACCTCATATCCATTTCTCTGATAATAATTGATTCTTCGGATTGCCATTTCTTCTTCTGCAGGTTCAACTTCGAGAATTCGCAGCCCTTTCAAATTCGATTCAAGCCAATTCAATACTTGTTGTCCTATCTTCTTATTACGCAGATGTGGATATACGGCCAAGTGCTCCAGGTAATAAAACTCATCAAAGTCCCAATAAATACATAGACCTGCTAATTCGCCATCAAAACGAATTAGATTAAAATGCATTCTTGATTCATTCTTTATTAAGCCCGCTAAATCTTCAATTACACGTCTTTCCTCTTCCGGAAAAGCATCTGTATATAACTCCATAAGAGGAGCAAAAGCCTCATTAGATGAGTCTTTCATTCTAATTAATTCAAACATAATCTAATCTTTAATCGGTTATTAATTCTGAATTCTGTTGCTTATTGGATTTAACAATAACAATCGTTACAGCCAATAAAATAACACCAACACCTATCAAATGAATGGTTTCCATTCGCTCATGCAATACAAGAGTGCCGACAATTACAGCTGTCACGGGTTCCATGCATCCTAAGATAGCTGTTGTTGTCGAGCCAATCTTCTGCACAGCCAATATCAGTGTAAAGTCTGAGACCAATGTCGGTATTATAGCTAATAGAAATAAAGTGATTCCAATCTGCATATCCGGAATCATATCAAAACGTTCTTGTCTGATAATAAGATTCAGAATAAACACAATTGCGGCCGAAAACAAAACCCAGAATGTCATTTTAAGGCCATCCATAGAAGAGACAATCGACTTATTAACACCGACTATATATAAAGCATATGTTATGACGGTTATTAATACGAGTAAGATTCCTTTTATATTTACATTTCCCTCTAAACCTCCGCTCAAGAGAAACACACCACCAAGTGCTAGTATTGATGCCAGCAACACAGCCGGCGATGCCTTTTCTTTGAATATGAATATCATTAAGGCGGATACGACCATCGGGTACAGGAAGTGAATTGTCGTAGCTACGCCTGTCGGAATATAAAGATATGATGCTGTCAGAAATAATGCTGTCAGAGCATAGAAAGCCCCGAGCATAAATAAAATAGCGAACTCCTTCAAATTAATTCGTAAATCCTTTTTTCGGATGAGCAGGTAAGCACCTAAACAGAATGCAGATATAC
>JBOFKE010000346.1:0-3921 GCA_051657185.1 Bacteroidales bacterium
GTGGCTCAAAATCCAAAAAAGCATCACATGTAGGTATTTATCTCCAAAATGGCTCATTCGTACACACCTCTACCCGAAAAGGCGTAATCATAAGCAATCTGAATGAACCCTATTATTTAAACACCTGGCTATCAGGAGGCGAAATACAATAGAATCCCAAACAAAATTATCTTCATTATATATAAATCAACAAAATTAACCTGAGTATTCAAACTAAAAGACATGAGAAGTGTTCTTCATTTATAACTTATAATTTAAACCTTAACTAAAAATGTTGATAAAATGAAGACAATTATCAAATCTTCTTTATTAGGACTTGGAATTCTATGTGCAATTCCTGCAATCGCTCAAGATAATGATGATAGCCATGAAGGTCAGTCATTGATCATTGTAAATACAAAAAAATCTAATCATGCGATAGTCAAACAATTTAAGCAATCTATGAATGAGGGATTCAATGAGCCGGGGGCACCACGATTCTTACTTTATGATCAGAAACATGATGTAGCATTCGGTATCGGGGGGTTTCTTCGTGTAAGAACTGCCTATGACTGGGGATCTGTACCTACCAACGGTTTCGGATTTATTCCTTATTCGATTCCCGTTCCTGCAAACAAAGCCAATAACGGACAATTTACGATTGACCCTTACAAATCAAATATTTTCTTCAAATTATTAGGTAATACCAAAGGATTGGGCGCTTATGAAGCATACATTTCAGGTCAGTTTACCGGACCAGGCAACTCGTTTGCCCTTAATGATGCTTATTTAAGATTCATGGGTTTCACAGTCGGTAGAACATGGAGTTTATTCAACGATCTAAGTGCCGTTTCTCCTACTATTGACTTTCAGGGACCGAATGGTGCAGGCGAAATGCGAACAGGACAGATAGCTTATGCACATGAATTCAAAAACGGTATTAAACTAGGTATCTCTGTCGAGCAAAACCAAAGTACAGGTACTTATGACACAAAAGTCGGAGCTGCTTCACAACGCATTCCGGATATTCCTGCATATATCAAATATAGCTGGTGCAAAGGTGCGAGTCACGTAAAACTGGCTGGTGTACTTCGCAACATGTCATATCAGGATCTTGTAACAACAGATAATAAAACAGCTACAGGATATGGTGTTCAGTTAAGCGGTACCGTAAAAGTGGGAAAACCTGTTCAACTATATTTCCAGACAACTTATGGTAAAGGGATTGCACAATATATCAATGACCTTTCAGGCAATGGACTCGATTTCGTTTACGACGCAAACGATCCGGGCAAAATGGTAGCTCAGGAAGCTTTCGCATGGTACGGAGGTTTACAGTTCAACTTCTCTCCGACCGTATTTGCATCTGCTACATATTCTCAGGCGAAAATATTCCCGAAAGACGGATATAAACCGGCCACTCAATACAGATACGGACAATATATCGTAGGTAACGTATTCTGGAACCTTTCCAGTGCATTCCAGTTCGGTGCTGAATACCTTTGGGGTAACAGAGTAAATATTGACGGATCTAATGATCATGCAAATTGTATCCAGACTCTTGTTCAATACAATTTCTGATCAACATAAATCAAACAAAAAAAGCGACTGTCTGAATACGGACAGTCGCTTTTTTGTTTAGTGTCTTCCCCACACAGAAACCACAGCACGGTGGTTCTTCGTCGGAAATCTATATCCCTTTTTCGTTTTATAGTAAAATA
Source organism: Bacteroidales bacterium (assembly GCA_051657185.1). GTDB lineage: Bacteria > Bacteroidota > Bacteroidia > Bacteroidales > UBA7332 > UBA7332. Next base: position 1,701 of record JBOFKE010000346.1, read on the forward strand.
CGATTTCTTTAATAACCCGTTTATTTCCTCTAAGGTCCAACACCCGCGTGTAACCACCTGCAGGTATAGTCTGACGGATACTAAGTTCCTGAGTCGAACCGTTTCCATATTTGATCAACACCTTATTAAACTCCACAGGCGATTCATTTACATGAATTTTTAATTTCGAGAAAGTGCCTTTATGAGAACATTTAATCACATCTCTTTCTGATCTGAATTTCACAGATCTCTCCCCCAATTTCTCCCATCTTCCTATTTGCTGAGCCGACATACTTAATGACAAACCGAACATCAAAAGGAATAACAATAAACTTTTCTGTTTCATCTCAATATTAATTATAGTTTAGTTCAAACAAATATAACTCAAAATACACTATAATACAATATGACTAAAATCCTCTTAGTTAATTACAGCTATTATTAAGAAATCACCTTCCTGTTACGATATGTTTCAGCTTCAAGTCCTCTTGAGCTTTATTTGATTGATATAGCCATATAAATAAAGCTTAAGCATAAACGCTATGAAATGTGCTTTTCGATCTTTAGCTTCTTCTTTAGAATTTAAATTTGAAGTTTTATCTGCAACATCTGCAACACACACATAAACGACTATAATATAGATAATTACGCGTTGCAGATCAAATTTCATCTGCAACCATCTGCAACCATCTGCAACAGCATCAAACCCCGACCCACAAAGGGTTTCGGGAGGATGTTGCAGATGTTGCAGATAAAACGCAAAAAAAATTCTTTTGTCGTGAGCTTATAAAAAGAATCCGCACATTGTCAAAATTGTACGGTGTATCTCTGAAAAGATACGCCGTTTCTTTTAAAAGATACACCGTATCGTTGCGAAGATATACCGTATCGTTTCAGAGAAACACCGTATCATTACGAGCTATATTCCAATTTGTCTTATCTAATCAGATTTACATACGTATGTAAATTATTTTTGATACGTATCTAAAAAACTTTTGCTACCTATGTAAAATATTTTTCATAGGTAGCAAAATCCCTCACTAAAGAAATATTTTACGATTTCATCCTACACATCCCACACACCGATCATAGTACACATAAAATCAGATATATAGTACATTAAATAGCTCTTTTGGATCCTACACCATCCTACACCATCCTACACCCATCTTACACACTTTCCTAATTATAAGTCAACGCATTAAATCCAATGTGTAGGATGTGTAGGATAAAATGACATCTTAATGAATTAAATGAGACACTTACTACAAAACGTATTTATCCGCTGATCCATTAGTGCGAAGGAGAAGGAATAAATAACAGTTAAAAACAAAAAAGAGCTTGCCGAACGGGTTCGGACAAGCTCTTTCGCAATTAGTGTTTATATCTTATTCCCACTCGATTGTAGCCGGTGGCTTCGAGCTGATATCATAAACTACGCGGTTTACGCCACGTACTTTGTTGATGATTTCATTTGAAATTTTTGCAAGGAATTCGTATGGAAGGTGTGACCAGTCTGCAGTCATACCATCTGTAGAAACTACTGCGCGAAGTGCTACAGCATTTTCGTATGTTCTTTCATCACCCATAACTCCAACAGATTGGATAGGCAATAAAATAACACCAGCCTGCCATACCTGATCGTAAAGACCATGTTCTCTCAGACCGTTGATGAAGATCGCGTCTGCATCTTGCAGGATTTGAACTTTCTTCGGTGTGATATCGCCCAGGATACGAACAGCTAAACCAGGACCCGGGAATGGGTGGCGGCTGATCAAATTGTCAGGAATACCTAACTCACGACCTACGCGACGTACTTCATCTTTGAACAACAGGCGAAGAGGCTCAACGATTTGAAGCTTCATACGTGCCGGTAGTCCACCAACGTTGTGGTGAGATTTGATAACCATACCTGTAATAGAAAGCGATTCGATAATATCCGGATAGATAGTACCTTGAGCCAACCATTTAATGTTTTCAAGTTTGTGAGCTTCAACATCAAATACATCGATAAAGCCTTTACCAATGATTTTACGTTTTTCTTCCGGATCGCTTACTCCAGCCAAATCTGCATAGAATTTGTCAGCAGCACGAACACCGATTACGTTAAGACCTAAGATTTCGTAATTTTTCATTACGCTCTCGAATTCGTCTTTACGAAGAAGTCCGTTGTCAACAAAGATACAGAAAAGGTTTTTACCGATTGCTTTGTTAAGCAATACAGCAGCAACCGTAGAGTCAA
>JBOFKE010000347.1:0-2786 GCA_051657185.1 Bacteroidales bacterium
GCTTGTGAAGACGGCGAAATGAAAATGTTTACCGAAGAGTTTATTACTGATATTCTTCCGAAAGAATTAGAAGAAATCAGTAACTACATCATGCGTAAGAAAGACATTAAGGTAGGCGAAGAAGAAATTCATCGTGTGAGCCGCAAAGTTGTTTTGTTCTATCTGAGCATGATCAAACGTACAAAAGGTACGGACTACTACAAGCGTTATACACATACAATGGTTCGCATGGTAGAAACGGCCTTTATGAAACAAAACTCCAGTGTTAACGAAATGGTACAACACGGAATCTCTATCTACAGAGGCTTTGAGATGGAAGACCGTACACTGGATACATACGAAGACGGAAAGATCAGTTGGATCAACACTCTTATGTCTAAATGCGGGGTTATTTCCTCAGAGCAGGCAGTTCAGGAGCATACCCGTATCGTAACCGATGCAAAGAAACGGGAATATCCTTTCCATAAAATTGACAGATCGGAAACGAAAGATAAGAATTTCGATGAATTGACAGGTCCGAACGATTATTTGAAAATGCTGGAGCTGCGTCCGGATTCATCATTCTTTGCAAATCGTCTGGCTCGTTTCATCGAAAATATGGATTCTGATGACTATCGTTGTAAGATTGTAAAACACGGCATGGTCAAAGAATTAGTTATCTTCCAGAAAGGATATATGAAATATCTGACAGACAACTATCGTCTGAACTATACGGAAGATATCAGCCTGGACGATATCCGTAGTTTCATTCCTGATGTTATTAGCTTCCTCGGTGCGCCTGAGAAATTAATATCATTCCCTCAGATCGGTTATTTCGATATTAAAGGTCCAAATGGGAATATTAAAACCATCGTAACACCATTAAAACAAAAGGTTGATTATTTCGGAGATGTGAAGAAACCTCGTCTGACAATCATCAATGAGAAGATTAAGGAAATGGGTGGTAGCCCGCGTCACGGCTCCTTATTCGCTGTGGAAGAAAATGACGGTAGCGTATTTGTTATCGAAATCAACGGAGACAGTGGTGTTGGTAAATCTGAAATGATCGCTGCATTCATCTTAAAATGGTTAAGAAATAATCTGGAAGGAATACGTTCGGTTAAGCTTATCGCAGGAGATATGTTCCATGAGTTTCAGGATGGCGAAGGAAATCTATATGGTATTGGGACAGAAGTTGGTGACTTCAGTCGCACAACGGACTTTGACCCTGATTATATCAGATATTATAAATACCTGTTTGAAAATAGCGCGGACAGTAATGTCGAAGACTTAAACTCACGTAGTACAGTCAGCGGTATGTGTGATATCACCATGCCATACAAAATTGACATTATGCTTAGTGCCGGAAACTATGCTAAAGAAGAAGCCGGTATTACCCGTATCGATAATCCTGAAAACTTCCTTTTATATATCGATTCACACGGTGAACGTAAAGAGAAAGCAACGAGTCAGGACGGGCCGAACTTCCAGAGAACGCTTAAACGTTATACGGCAGACAAGAATATTGTTGATGTTATCGCACGTCACGGAAATTATCTGGATGATGTTCTGGATTGGGACTTTGATGCCCATGAACAACAATATTATCTTGCTTCGTCTTATAAATTAATTGATAAAATTAATCTGACAGAGATCGTAAATCTGATTTTCGGAGGCAAAAAATACAAGCGCGATGGTATCAGATATACGATTAAAGACGTAACGTTTGATATGATACGCAACCGATTCCGTGCTGAAGTAATTGCAGAAGATGAAACGGTATCGTATGTATTGCTTGACCGACGTATTTTCAGTGCGATTTATGATTCATTGGCAAGTACACCGGGAGGTCAACCATTTATTGCGGAAGAAGGTCAGCTGACTTGTGTCATGAACCTTATTAAATGTATGAATGGCGGACAAGACGGTAAAGGTAAAGCCCGCAATATTCAATGTGGTATTATTTCAACCGAGATTGGCAAAAAAGGACGTGAGATTACAGGTCCTCAAAAAGCAGCGATGGAGCTTAAACATCTGATTCAGGATGTACGCGTAAATCGTCCGGAGATCAATCAAGGTAAGATCTTAGTCAAACGACTGTTGAATGAAAAGTATTTCCATATATTCAAAGGTATGCTTAACAGCTCGGAACTTTGGAGATACAACTTCTTCATTTATCAATTGGAGAATATGCGTAAGGCTGATTACAGACGTATGGATGACATTAACAAACCAGTTGATATGTCTAATCTGATTAACTTTAAACCGGTTGATCCAAAACATATCTTCAGTCCGTTATTAGTTAATCCGAATCTGAATATCGAGCTTTCAAGCTTCAGTGAAACATTTGAAGAGTTAATGAGTTTGCCGAACTATCCTGAGTTTGCAGCTGAGTTTATGGAGCATATGCCAGCACTTTATCAGGCTGATGGATATAGCGAGGAAACAAACATTAATAACATGATTATTCAGCTATTATTAATGGAAGGTTATGTTACGCTTGAGGATGTTGCCCGTGGCAGTGTTATCGAGAAAGTTAACCGCGAAACGATTGCTGCCGCAAAATATGCAGTAGTAAAATATATATATAACGATACAACTGAATTGGAATTAGTCAGTGAACCAACTGAAGAGAAAATTGAGAAAAAAAAACGTAAAAAATAATTTTTCAAACTCGAATGCATTGTAATTTGAAAGAGAAGTCTTATTTTTACAGTTGAATAGATATAAACAATAGCTCTGTTCATTCTGATACTCATTTTCATGAGTATCAGAACTCAATTTTAGTTTAGTTATGTTGGTCCGAA
>JBOFKE010000348.1:0-12061 GCA_051657185.1 Bacteroidales bacterium
CAGATAGCCATCGGGATTGATAGATGCAAATCCGGTTATTCCGGATTCTTGATTCAAAACAACAATAAAATAATAGGAACTGATCAAATTCGTCCATTTATCCATATTGTTTCCACACGATGCCCAATCCTCCACTTCCTCCTGCGTATAATGAGTTCGGTTGACAGACAAAACTGTATTTTGAAACAATTCTTTTATCTCAGCTATATCCTCAATAACAGCTTTACGAATAGTAAAAGCGCTTAAACGTAATTTCAAAATCGGGAACGGATTACCCTGATCATCGATTTCATTCCGTTCATAAACAACAAAGCCCATGTGTTTATAAAATTCATACGCAGACTGATTCTGTTCGTTCACATCAACAAAAAGAATTTTTTCAATCTCAATACCATACTGAAGCAGCGCTTTACCAATACCTTTGCCAAAATAATCCGGTAAAACAAAAAGCATTTCAACCTTATTCCCGTCAACGCCCATAAAAGCAGTTGGAGAACCATCTTCATAATTGACTAACAACTTCTCAATTTCACCAATACCTTCCTTTACAAAAGGTATTAAGTTTCTAATATCATCATCTGTCAAAAAATGATGTGTCGCTCTTACTGATAAGTTCCACAAAGCAACTAATTGCATTATTAACTCTTCCGTCCTTTCGGGATTCACTCGTATCATATTTCCGGCATATTTTTATCATTACCAATCGGGATACCAAAGTCTCTTCACTTTCTCTCAATAATTGACTCAAATATACAGAAAAATTCAGAGACGAGTGTATCGATTATTGAAGTAGATGCCTTGCAGCAACCTATAAGTGAGAGAATAGAATTTCTATATTCTCACTTCAGATCCTTAAGCCTATTTCTACGCTGTCGATATTCTGCCAAATAGGTTTTCTTAGTAACCGGTAATAGAAATGAGGCATCAATAAGTTCTTCGATTAATGGGTATTGAGTAGTGAATTGAGTTAATAGCTCAGTCACGCGTTTTTCATTGACTCCGATACGCTTTCCAAACTCTTCAAAGGATCGTCCATTAGCCTTACCATTAAAGTTCAAGAATTCGGACTCCTTCCCATCACGGAACAAGCCACGACTCAAGGCAAAATCACTATCATCAACATGGAGATGCGTATTTAACAAGTCATAGGCAGGAGCCAAACGAAAATCGCCTCTTGAAGTTTCGATAACCGAGAAGTTCTTTAAGTGAGCATCACCATTTGAAAATAGAAAGTTGAAAAGGACAAGTTTAAAAAATTTTTCAATCTCAATGCGCCAGGCAGGTATATAGCGTTGAATCAGCTCGGCAAGTTCTTCGTAGCTATATTCATATTTATAATTACTCCCTCCATTTACGGGCATTAATCCTGCAAGAGAGGAAAAGTCCTCTTTGCGCAACTTTCCACCCGATGCATCCACGTCAAAGCGTTTGGTAATATAGGCCGGTTCTCCAGTCTTGAAAAAACACAATCCATTGGGGGCAGTCTCAATACCATACACCTGTGAAGCTATTTGCATGGTGAGATTTTCGTTTGCCGGAATTTCCTTGATTCTTCGTAAACGGCTAAGTGGGATAGGCTTTAAGATATGTGTACTTTGCTCTCCTTTATTAGATAAACATATCTTACCTTTTTTAACGATGCAAGCCTCTTTGTCTTGCACTCCTGAAATGGAAATATGTTCTATATTCTCTATAAACTTCTCATTATCCGCTTCGTTTTTCTCGGGCGAATCATAAGGAAGGATATGAGATACTTTTTTACCTGCAAAAATACTTCTTAAAGCAGCAGAAGAATAGGTTTCATGTCCTTCTGCCAGAGTTGACGGGCAATGTGTCAGTTTCATAAGTCAATTGGTTTAACGGTCACTGCACCTATTGTATCATATGACGTTGTAGCGAGAAGAAGTCCAAAATAGTCTTTCTCATCAATCTTTAACAATCGGCACTGAGTCTCCTTGTTTGCTCCTTCGGATAGCAGACTAAAGAAAAAAGGAAAAAGATAATCACTTGTAAACATCTTTTGCGATTTTGGCAAAGTTAAACTCACTTCCGGCATTGAGGTATTAGCAAAATATCCTGATTCATACTCAAAAGAATAACTCCTGTTATCGTTTTCTGTCAGAGTTCCGGCTTCAATACCTTTCACATATACTTTAGCTCTTCGCATCATTTATCAGTTTAGTTGTTTGACTCCTATGATAATTTCTAGTCCTAACACATCCAAAATCTTACCTAACACCTCGATAGTAGGATTTGCTTGCCCTCGTTCTATTTTATAGAGCGTATTGACACTAATATCAGCAATAGCCGCTAAATCAGGCTGAGTAATCTTAAGTTCTTTTCTGCGGAGGCGGATCTGCTCGCCAATAGTACACCGCAACGAGTTTATTTGATTATTCATATTCACATTATATTGTGATTTACACGACAAATATAGTACATTACCTCTATAAACAATACTTAAATCACACTTTAATATGATTTTAATAATTAAATCATCGTATTATAATATCATTCGTATCATAATCACAATATAATGTGATATTCAGATATTTGGCAAGTTGTTTTATCTTTGAAGTGCCTCCCAAAAGTTGAACCAAATCCAACAGTATGAAAAAGGAAAAATAAGTATAAAAACGGCTCAAAATAATTTTGTAGATAAGACTGTCTAGATATTGGTCTCACTGTGCAACACAATGAATTAACTGGATAATGAGGCATGGAAAATATAACAGGAGTAGAGCCCTATAGTATTTACCTCCAAATCAAAACAACTTTTTATTCACACATTAATAATCTTTGAGGACGCAAGAATAGCGAAAGCCTTTTCTACTGATTCAATTACCATTTTTATTATATTATATTATATTATCATCTCAATTTCAATACCATAATAAGATCATTTATTCAACATCCCAGAACTTTTGCACGTTTTACACACAAAACTATCTATGAAATTATTCCATCATTAATTTTGATAACAAATATCGTTATGAAAAAAGATCTATTTAAACAAACCTTTCCTCTTTAATTTTAAAGAATAGATTCTTTCGTGGAGCTTTATGGGAGGAACTCACAGATAAAAATCAATATTAACTCCATAGCTGACAGTTATTTATGAGTATTTAACAAAAAAAGGGGACCTATACATTAATTGCTGGATATACATCAATCACAAAAGAGGAACAAACAAATCCTCAAATGATGAGTATCTACGATGACTCATTAGTTGCTGAATATCAAACATTCACCCAAAGAATACTCGATTTAGTTGCAAACTTCATCATACAGATTTTCTACGGAGGGTCAATGACTACATTCAATATAGGCGAACGATTCATTTGGAGCCCATCGGATCGTAAAAACGAGAATACGGAAATATTCGCTAAACAAATTAAAAAACAAAATCAAATACCTTGTAAAAGGCTATAGTGAAGCCGCCATAAGAGTAAAAGAATCCGGATTCGATAGTGTAGAAACATAAAACAGAGCAGGACTATATTCTTATATATAAACCGACATATATAATTGAATATTATTAAAGTTTATACTGAAAGATTACATCTATAAATTACCCTCAGTCCCTTTAATCCAACTATATTGTTTGTAAATAAATAATTTAAATATGATATACGGATACATCAGAGTAAGCAGCGACAAACAAACTGTAGAAAATCAACGCTTTGAAATAAATAATTTTTGCAATAATCAAAAAATGAAAATTGATGGTTGGATAGAAGAGACAATTAGCGGCACTAAATCATTTAATAAACGAGAACTTGGCAAATTGCTCAACAAGGTCCAGAAAGATGATTTAATCATTTGCGCTGAATTATCTCGTCTTGGACGTAATTTATTTATGATAATGGAAATTTTGAATATTTGTATGAGTAAAGAGTGTAAGGTTTGGACAATCAAAGATAATTACAGATTAGGAGAGGATATTCAAAGTAAGGTATTAGCATTTGCATTTGGACTATCTGCTGAAATTGAAAGGAATCTTATTAGTCAACGAACAAAAGAAGCGTTGGCTAGAAAAAAAGAAGAAGGTATTGTTTTAGGGCGTCCAAAAGGAAGAAAAAATGCTCCAGAAAAATACAAACTCCACAATAAAAAGATGCTCATTAAAGAACTATTAAAGGCTGAAGTATCTCAACGGAAAATAGCAAAAATTTGCAAAGTTGACCGAAACACTCTATCCCGGTTTATTCGATCATTTTTGGTGGAAGTATAATGAGCGATTTTGTGCAGCAATCCGATTGTATAGTTAGTTTTAATAGTTCTGAATCATGGATAATTCTGTCTCCTATCGAAATGAATATTAAACGAAAAATAGAATTGATTGGTGTTCCATTAAAGGATTGGGATATACAAATAAATTATGGGATAAAAACTGGTTTTAATGATGCCTTTATTATAAATACAGATAAAAAAGATGAGATATTGAAGAACTGTAAAAGTGAAAGTGAACGGCTTCGTACAGCTGAACTAATCCGACCGCTTCTGAGAGGCAGAGATATCAAAAGATATACTTATGAATGGAATGATTTGTGGCTTATTGCAACATTCCCATCTCGAAATTATAATATAGATGATTTTCCAGCAGTAAAAGCGTATCTTTTATCAATTGGAATGGAGCGTTTAGAACAAACTGGAAAAACGTATTTAATTGATGATAAACAAATCACTTCACGAAAAAAAACTAATAATAAATGGTTTGAAACTCAAGATAGCATCAATTATTGGGAGGATTTTTCGAAGCCAAAAATCATATATCCTAACATGACAAAGTTCATGCCCTTTTATTATGATGAGAATGGTTTTTATCAAAATGATAAATCTTTTATGATAACAGGTAGACATGTATCTTTTTTAACAGCATTCTTAAACTCCTCTATTTTTAAGTTTTGTTTTCGAGAAAACTTTCCAGGACTACTTGGCGAAACAAGAGAACTACGAAAAATATTTTTTGATAAAATTCCCGTATTAAAAGTGACTGATCTTGAAAACGAAGAATTTAAAACTGTAGTTAATAAATTACAATCAGAATATACAAAAGAACAGGCTATTATTATAGATAATATGTTATTCAAATTGTATAATCTGACTGATGAAGAGCAAAATACTATTGGCTACATTGAAGTTTAACTAAAGTTTTCAGTGATATATAATCGTTCTTCTATAGATAAACCATAAAGATCAAAAATCTTATGGTTTATCTCACGTTCTATAATTATATTGCTGCCATTTATAAGCTGCGTTAGCCCTTCTATAAAAATAACATTTATATCAAAGCTAATATGAGGAATTATAATAGGGGTAATAGCTTGTACACTTATAAGTAAATCTCCAGTACCAGTTTTAGGTGCGTCTTTCAATAAATAACGACCCATAGGCGAGTTTAAGACACAACAAATGTATTCGGAGAATGTACCTGTTGCAAAACAGGTACTGTCAAGACCTAAAGTTCCCTTTTTATCATAACAAAATTTTAATATAGAACCAACACGTTTCCATATGATTTTTGGCTTCGAAAAATCCTCCATATATGCGCAGTTACGTAAGTTATATGGAGAATCTCCTTGATCAGAACGATTCGCTATTTGAGAGAATCCATTATAAATTTTCCCGTTATAAGCCATCCCTCCCTTATCTAGCCATTCTTTTACGGCAGGATAATTTACTATGTCTATTGGTTTTATATTCTTGCTTTTTAATCCATTATGTGTATTAATCAGCCATAGATCAGCCCAATCATAGCCATATCTTTTGATATCTCTGCCTCTCAGAAGCGGTCGGATTAGTTCAGCTGTTTTATTATATTCTTCTTCAGTTAAGCAATAACTAAGTATTTCGTCACGCTTTTCTGTTGAAATAATAAAAGCGTCATTATATCCAGTAAGTATCCCTCGATAAATATTAATATCCCATTCTTTGAGAGGTGTGCCGATAGACTCTATTTTTCGTTTAATATTTTGCTCTATTGGAGATAATATTATCCAGCTTTCGCTATCTGAAAATTTACAATCAAATGTTTCTTGCTGCACAAAATCGCTCAAATTATTCAAGCCATTACGATCTTGTATCGTACAAGCCTTTGTCATAAAAGTATTAGGAGCTTTCTGTGTTAAAAGTATATTTGGTTCTACAGTAATGGAATCAAAGATTTTCGTACCTACAAAGTCTACTAACATTATAGGATTGGTCTTATTTGCGAAATAATCTCTTAATGATTCACCATAGCCCGCTCGCATCCATTTGTTAGATGTTATATAGCAAAGAAATCCATCTGAATTGAGTAAGTTCATTCCCAACTCATAGAAAAGACAATAAATATCGCCTGTTCTTGCAAAGGTTTCATATCCCATTTTAGCTAAAGTATCAGCACTTTGTCCCATAGATTGTAATTGGATATAAGGTGGATTTCCAATTATACAATCAAAACCAACAAAATTGCCATTATCATCTAGTACTTCGGGAAATTCAATACGCCATTCAAATGCATCTAAATATATTTTATTCGAGCGAACCTCTTCGAGTTGATCTTCTAAGACTGTAATCTCTTTTTTCAACAATACTGTACGTTTATCTCTTTCTCTCTGCTCTTTCTTTGATAATTCAAATAATAAAGGTGCTTGAAGAGTTAATAACTCTGAACGTTTTTTACTTAAGCGCATTAACCGAGAGTCGCGCCGATCTATTTCCGTTTTTAATTTTGATTTAATTTCCGTAATACAAGCTTGTAAATTATGCTTTTCATCCTTGCTTTTTGCATTCTTATATTTTGCTACACTCTTTTTATACTGTTCAATATCTATATGTGACTCTTTCAATATTGACTTTATACTGTCAGTCAAAGCAAAACGATGCAATAAAGAATTCCCATATTTTATATTTATATCAATATTGGGTAGTGTTTCTAAATGAGTATAATTACTTTTCTCTGTATAATAAGCATTCTTGAGCAATTCAATCCACAAACGAAGACTACATATTTTGACAGAATTTGGATTGATATCAACTCCAAAAAGACAATTTTCGATAATGATTTTCTTTTCATTAAAGAGAGTTTCCTGTAATCTCCGACTTTCCTCATTTAATGGATTATATGTAAATATATTACTCTCTTGATCAGTTATTATTAACTCATCGTTTTCAATTGAAAAAGTATAATCAGCTTTTCTTATACGCTTTCCTTTGAGATCAACTAAAATTCCTAATTCATACTTTAAAAGAATCAATTCATTTAAAGCCGATACAAGAAAATGTCCTGAACCAACAGCGGGATCACATATTTTTAAATTATTAATCAAGCTATTAGCTTCTTCAATATTCTCTATACAATTATATAGTTCTGTAATACTTGTACAGCTCCATGAATAGAAGTTATTAAACTTCTGTATCACTGTTTTTGTAATGACTTCACGACACATAAACATAGTAATAAAGCCAGGTGTAAATACAGAACCGTCCTTATGCCCATTAATTTTCTCAAAAATTAATCCTAATACAGAAGCATTTATTAATGTTTTAGCCTCATCTTGAACTTCAGCACCACTTTCATTTGCAAAATTATATGCATCAAGAAATGTAAACAAATACTCTAATGTAGGCAAGCTTTTCTGTTTTAAGCTTCTCTGCTTATTCTTTAAAACACTATTCGATAAAATAGACAATTCAGCTCTTTGTGAAAGACTATTTATCTTTATTGTTTTATGCTCTAGCTCAGTCACATCGAACAAAGAACTATTTAGATATGGTACATTAGAATAATCCTGCATAACAGACTTTGCTCTGTTATCAATATCTCTAGCTAGAACTTGAAAGAAAAGTGTATTGAGGTCATCGAAATCATGAATTTTATTTGAGAAAAGAAACTTGTAGTTTAAGTTTCCATTATGATATTTAAGCAGCTGTGCTTCTAGCAATTTCAAAAATAAAATTCTATTCATCCACGTTATGCACAATTCCATTGCGACATTAAATAATCTCTCTTCATAATTATCGCCATATAAACGTCCATTAAGATGGCGGATACAATCCTCTGCATCAAGTTTATTTATTGCATTTTCTAATAGTGAAGCTTCTTCCCTGCGTTCAACAGCTTTTCGTACTATTATCGTTTTATTATTTTCCTTCTTTTCCTCAATACCTATTATATGCAATAACTCCGTATAGAACCCTCTATTAAGTGAATTACTATCATTTTGAAAAGGTTGCTTTAATAAATGTATATCACTAAATATTTTATAAAGCTCAATCATTTTACGTGAAGAGTCACTCCCTTTCTCAATAAACTTCTTATAATCAGATATATTCAAATAAGTATAATCAAGAGTATCTTTTACTTCCTCAATATAAACAGAAGCAATCTCTGAATAGAAAAAATCTGTTTTGCTACTTGTTTTACGCCCATTCTGAAAATCCTGAAAATCGCGAAGTAAGCTTTTATTATGATAAAATTTTCTTTCAAATTCATGAGCATCAAAAATAAAGAACTCCCGAGTATTAGTAGCTATCAAGTATTTTATATCATTATTCTTCTTTGTTACTCGCTCTTTAAGATAATAAAGCAACAACTCATGCAACGCTTTTTTGTTAAGGTTACTTGTTGAAATCATTTCACTCTTATTTGTTGTACTCTTCACCTCTATCAATAGACCGATTTTTGATTTAGCTGTTTTATCTAGTCTAATCGCTAAATCTATATCTTCTTCAGGAGCCATATAATATGACTTGTAAAAAGTTTCACAGAGAAAACTGCGTAAATGTTCCTTCTGTGTTTCTTCTCTCTGCCCATCTATAACCTTTCCCATCAGTATTAACAATGACCCTCTAAACAGTTCAAAATCTGCTGTTTCTATAGCAACTTGTCTATATGCTTTGTTTAGAACCTGACTTGGTCTGAGTAGTCCCATAATGTGATATTTTTAAATAAAATTCAAACAAAAATACTCTAATTATTGACAACTACTTAATAATATCATAATTTATTATACTATTATAATTGTAATAACCTATTTATAAACAACTAACAAATATTTCAAATTATCACTATCCGCTAAAAATAAAATGTATAAGATAATTGATCTGACCAACTTATAAATTAGTTATTCAAACTAGTCTTCTATAGTCAAAGTTTATTAATATGGAAGCTGATTTCAAAAAAACAAACTTTTTTTCATCTAAAAAGATGACAAGTGTAGTCGATACATAGGTTGAATATAATCCGAATAAAGGTTTAGATTATAGTTACCATAATGCACTTGCAATAAAAATTATATAACAATATAGAATCTTAGTCGAAATAAATAAGCTCCTTATTAATAAATTAATCCACAAAAAACAATATCAATAATACATAATTAGCTCTGTATAAAGAAAAAGGATGATAGTAAGATGAAAGCTTTGATCGAGAGAACTGCCGCACGTGATCTTTATGATGTATACAATATGATCTAGAACTCGGTATTTGCAGAAAAGGATTTAGACATGCTTAGAAAATCCATATTGTTTTATTTGGCTATCGGAGGTAGCCATCCACCAAAACTAGAATATAATTTTGATGCAATTGATAAATTAAAATACCCTCAAATCCGAGTTCATTTAATACCAGTATTACGAAAGTCTGAACAATTCGATTTTGAGAAAGCAAAGAAAACGGTTAAGGAGTTTCTTACTACTCTAATTGTATTTACAGATGAAGAAAAAAGATTCATTGAAGAGTTCAATAATAACTATGTACCAGAATTACTTTTTGAAGATGAAGAAATAATTCAGAGAATCAAATCTCATCCAATGGCTATCTGGAAAACAAGAAAAACCAGCTAACAACATTAAACTTAATGATCTAAGTTTCATTATAGTCGCCAGATAATATTAAACAATTAAAAATAATACACTTCTTGTATTGATAAATAAACAGCTATGGCAGATAACTATTTAGAAAAGCAATATCAGGATTACGAAACCCGACGGGCTGCCTGGAAAAAAGCAAAAAACAGGGTTTAGTTAAGCCGGTTGTGAAGAAGCCTGCGGCTAAAGTTTCGACTGAAGAAAAGAAAGAGAAATAAGATTGAAAAGGAGAAGCAATTATCTATGGGTAATCGCCTCTCCTTTTTATCATTCAATAAAGAATAATCAATATATTTGTACGAAAGATATTCACTTATATAGTTAAATTGTTATACAATTAGGTCAATAATGCCAGTGAGTAACTTTTAACAAAAGTTTCGGAAAGATCATACGTAGAACTTTCATCAAAGCCGACATACTGTTATAGTTAATACATTGCTTAGGAACCTTGATATTATGGAGCTCTGCCAATTACCTCGCAAATAACTCACAAAGTATATTCATTTTTAGCTCTTTTTTGGGGGATTATCAAATTTGTATCAACACTCCTCCTAGGTTAATTAAGTCCCAATAACGCTGATAAGCTAAATACAATAAATATTTCAGCATCAACCTATCATATAATTAATAACAATCGCTATATTTGTATATTATATGAAAGATTGAGCATATGACAAAGAGTACAATGGGGACAAACCTCCCTAGAAAATTGGAGCAAAAGATGGAGATTGTAGGCGAACAGATCAAGTTAGCCCGCCTTCGTCGTAACTTGAGCATTGCTCAGGTGGCAGAAAGAGCAACTTGCTCCCCTCTGACTATTTCACGTATTGAAAAGGGGGCACCAACAGTAGCTATTGGTATATATCTTCGAGTGTTGTATGCTTTGCAATTGGATGACGATATTCTTTTGCTAGGTCAAGAAGACAAACTAGGAAAGTCTCTACAAGATCTACAGCTAAAGAATCGTGAAAGAGCATCTAAGAAAAAGTAAAGGATGGACATTATCTCCGGCTTATGATATGAACCCAACATCAAACGAATATCAAAGCCTACTAATTGACCATTCTACGAACAAAGCAGAATTATCAATTCTGCTAAAGGCTTGTGAGAGCTATATGATAAAGAAAGAGGTAGCAAATCAAATTATATCCGAAGTTACTACAGCCATAAAAGAATGGAAGATAATAGCTACAAAATTAGGAATAGCAAATAGAGAAATGGATTTATTTAGTGCTATTTTTGATAACAGAATAAAAAAATAAAAAACGCCTTATCTCTTTGATTTTTAATACGTATCAAAATAATTTTACATACGTATGTAAATATTTTTTGATACGTAGCAACGTGAACGTAGATACGTATTAAAATCTTGCAGGATTCAATTTAACAGAAAAAACGAACGTATCTGGCTTCGAAAACAAAGGTATTTCGTTATAACCAAATACGTCCGTTTTACCCGAAAAAGATACGGTGTATCTTTCTAATTTAACGGTATATCTTTGAAAAGAAACGGCGTATCTTTTCAAAGATATACCGTTTCTTTTTAGAGCTATGCCTATAACTTCTACCCGGAGTTTTACAGTTTGAATTGTCACAATTGTCACCGTACATATAATAAACTAGGCATCAAACAACTGAGTGTGACAATTGACCTGTTTTTAATTGTCACCCAATTGTCACCAATCAACACCAATTGTCACCGGGTCTCATCTTATTTGTTCTTTCCATTTCTTTATCCTGTAGTTTCGTTTTTTCAATTGCCATATTGCAATAATCACAATAAAAGCGCCATAAACAACTATAAATAAAACACTTACATTATTGCAATTCACCTTTGCAATTGAGTGGCAATTGAATCAATTGCAATATGAATTGCCATTCAATTGCCATCATTATTCCACTATCAATCAGCGAATTGCAATATAGCAATTGAAAACGCGCAAAAAACAAACTTCGGGAGAGTCTTAAAGTATCATTATATCGTGGGTAAATTATCCGTATTCATTTTCTTCCAGCTTCTTCAGCAACTCATCGGCTTCATTCTGATGATCCAGATGCGAAATATTCCGACCCTGAATCAGGTAAACGGCTGCTTCGGCTATATTGGTCGAATGATCTCCGATGCGCTCAATATTATAGGCAATTGAATTGATAATCAGAATATCTGTAATCTCCTGTTCGGATAATTGTTTATTGAAATACTGCT
>JBOFKE010000349.1:0-2526 GCA_051657185.1 Bacteroidales bacterium
CATTTGAAAATGTCATGCAACTCGGATTCCCTGCTGATATTATTGGAAATCGTGCACAATCACTTCTCCAGTTCTGCCAAACGATCCCGAATAGCCGTACATTAAACAAACGTATTACTCAGGCATATCGGGACGGAGACTTACTCATCCTGGATCAACTTATTAATGAAAAAAAGAGATCCGGCCAAAGTGAACGAATTGATCATATGAATCAGAAGTGGACAGCCCGAATAATTACTGTAATTCACGATGAACCCGCTATTTTTGTTATTAATGACACTTATGCATTGGGTAAAAACGGAATCTTTGAGCTTCTGCGAAAGAAAGGCTACCTCATTGAAGCGGTTGAATAATTAACTGCTTCAATTCACCTCATTTACTGTTTATGAAAAAACTAATCTGCACATTCCTTCTTCTGTCCATACTACAAATAATAACAGGACGAACCAACGACTCATTTATATTTAAGCAAATTTCTATTGATCATGGCTTAACACATTCTAAAGTTATATCTATACACAGAGATCTTGATGGCTTTTTATGGGTCGGCACAGAAGATGGATTAAATCGGATTAATCAATCAATGGTTAAGACATATCGTTTTGACTATAATGATTCAATACGTGGGAACCATATCCATTTTATTTCAGAAGATTATAATAAGAATTTGTGGATTGGAACTGACAAAGGCCTCCTAAGATATAATAGAAATACAGATGACTTTGAGAAGACGGAATTCTCTCAATATATATATACTGGATGTTTATCAGAAAAAGATCAGATAATCTTTAAAGCTTATGATCATCTATTCATACTTAAAGCAGGAAGCCCTGAATTCATAAAGTTCCCAAACAATAAATTACATCATCATACAACAAATATCCTTAGAAAAGACAATGATCATTTAATCATTACCGGTTTTTGGCAAGGTGTTTATGAATGTAATCTTAAATCAGGACACCTTAGAGGCATATCTATGAATACAAGCCTTGCATGTACAAGTGTCACAATGGATAATAATAAAAACTTCTGGTTTGGATTCTATGGATCCGGGCTTATCTGCTGTGACCAGAATCTACAATACAAAACCAATATTTTATTCAACCAAGAATCAGATAGCCATGATAATCTTATTATGGATCTGAAAGCTGACAAAGAAGGCCTTATTTGGGCTATCACAGATGGAGGTGGTCTGAAATTATTAAATCCCGAAACATATGAATATCGTTCTTTTGAACATACTTACGGAGTAAAGGGATCGCTACCTGTTAACAATTTATTCACAACATATATTGATACAAATAATAATATCTGGTTAGGTTCAATAAGTGGAGGTATAATTGGTGTAGATAAATCTAAAATCCAATCCTTTCAAGAGGGTATCAGTAACAGCGACTATGGGCTAAGTCATAACATTGTAAGTTCTTTTGCAAAAAGCGAGAATTACATTTGGATAGGAACAGATGGTAATGGCATCAATCGTTTTAATCCACAAACCAATAAATTTAAGCATTATGCTAATACATTTAAACTCCCAATTTCTTCTATAATTGATTGGAATGATCAATTCTTAATGACAACCTTTTACAATAAAGGGATTTATTTATTTGACAAACTTAAGGGTGAGTATTTTATTATTAGAGAATTGGATAAGATTAATAATGAAATAAGAAATACTCAGGTTAGTCCGGGACTATATAAGTTAGATGATGAGTCAATATTTATTGCATCAACAGAGTCATATTACTATAATTTTATATCCAAACGACTTATTAATCTTAGTAAGCAAGATAAAGTTATTCATCATCCAAGTATTAGATTAGCTGGAGAAGACAAACATTATTTATACTTATACGACAGTAATAAAATTATAATTTATAACAAATTAAACAAATCCCTTAAACAGCATACCCGATTTAAGCTTACGGAACTCGGACATATAAAATGTATGAGTTTTGATCAATCATCTGGATTCTGGTTTGTTACCAGAAGAGGTCTTTATAATTACAATGGTAAGAGGCTATTTTATCATAAAATTCCCGGAATCAATGATCCTACTTCAATTATTCAAATTGAAAAAAGTATAATCGGAATTGGCGATAAAAGAAAGTTTATTGTATATAACTCTGATAAGGGCAACACCTCATTTTATGATCATACAGATGGCCTGTTAATTAACGAATATACTCGAAGAGGACATTTTGTTGATAACAGTAATAATGCAATTTATCTTGGGGGCATAAATGGTATGAGTATTATACCGCTTGATAGAACTTTAGAAAATAATTTAGACGCAAATATTATCTTATCTAGTGTTTTCATAAATGGAGAAAAGATTAAAAGTCAAAGGAAAATCAATGGAAAGCAAGAAGAACTAGAAGTTTCTGCAGGGGTTTCTAAATTACAGTTCCAATTAAACAATGTAAATGGAAATGTTTTTAAAACACCTGTGTTCAGATATAGATTATCGGGGTTTGAGAAAAGCTTTCAAAATAGTTCAGATTATATAATTGATTACTATAATCT